>NZ_CDRSTZ010000011.1:0-56640 GCF_977052095.1 Senegalimassilia sp. | reverse complement strand
TGTCCATCGGCAGCCCGTTCGGCCTCGAGCAGTCCGTGGCAACCGGCATCGTGTCGGCCACCAGCCGTTCGCAGATCATGAGCAACGCCGAAAGCAGCGGCAGCGATGGCTATGGCTACGGTTACGGTAACTCGTCCAGCCAGTCTGGCGGCTACACCATCTACCCGAACATGATTCAAACCGACGCGGCCATCAACCCGGGCAACTCCGGCGGCGCGCTGGTTGACTCCAACGGCAAGCTCATCGGCATCAACACGCTGATCACGTCGTACTCCGGCAACTACTCCGGCGTCGGCTTCGCCATCCCGGTGAACTACGCCGTCAACATCGCGCAGCAGATCATCGAAGGCAAAACGCCCACGCACGCGCAGCTTGGCGTGTCGCTTTCAACGGTGAACTCGCAAAACGCGAAGCGCTACGGCCTGAAGGCTGACAGCGGTGCGTACATTGCCGCGGTCAGCGCGGGCTCCGGTGCGGCCGATGCGGGCCTTGAGGAAGGTGACATCGTCACGAAGTTCGACGGCAACACGGTTGATTCCGCCAGCGACCTGATGCTTGACGTGCGCTCGAAGAACCCCGGCGACACGGTGACGCTTGAGGTGAACCGCAACGGCGAAACGAAGCAGCTGCAGGTGACGCTTGGTTCCGACGAGTCCTCGCAGGCTGCGCCCACCACGCAGAACTCCAGCAAGAACGGCTCTAGCTCGGGTTCGAACGAGCTGTTGAACCGTCTGTTCAACAACGGTTCGTCTAGCCAAGGCAACGCTGCCTAAGCTGTAACGGGGCCACGTGCCCTGGGGCTGCCCGGTATCCGGGCGGCCCCGCGCAGGCCGCGCCATGCGCGCAGTCTTCGCGGGGCCAACCACCCCCGTTCCTTTCTCTCCCTTTCCCTTTTTTCGAAGAAGGCGGCCACTTCCCGGGCCGCCTTCTTCATGTTTGGGGCCAGTTCTTTTGCATGTATGCAGAATAATTCCCATTCGATGACCAGCGATGCTTTGAATGCGGAAACACTGATCGAATAGGCAAATGAACAGGAACTTCTTTCGCTGCGGCTTGATGGGCGTGCCGCATTTTTGCTTCTTGCGCAACAACAAGAAATGTTTCGAACAAACAAATATATCTACAAACTAGGATTTATTGTTGACTTTTAGGTACGGGGGGGGGTACGGTGAAAACCGTGAGGACATAAATCCGAACAGGATTCAAGTAACTCTACTCCAATTTTACTGTGAAGCCATTTTTTTATTCACAAGCGGAGACGGCAAAAGGCTTCCGCGAAATTTCTTAGAGCTGGCTGCGGCTGACCCTGGAAGAAAGGAAGGGGCGCCGACATGCTGAAACGTTGTATCAGCAGTCTGGCGCGGGCGTTAGGGGGATTGCTTGCAGCTGCGCTTGTCGCACTCGTCGTTGTCTCGCTGGTTCCGCGCCTCTTTGGATATACACCGTATGCGGTGCTGTCCGGATCCATGGAGCCGGAATACCCTGTTGGCTCGCTGATTTTCGTCCATTCGGTTGATGCGGAAACGCTTCAACCCGGTGATACCGCTACGTTTCACCGCTCCGATGGCGCGGTGGTAACGCACCAGGTTTACGAAGTGGACGCTGATGCCAAGTTGATCGGCACGCAAGGGATTGCGAACGTCAACGCTGATGGAACTATTGCTCATGACGCTGAGAAAACGCCGTTTTCGCAGGTCATTGGATCTCCTGTTTTTTGCATTCCCTATTTGGGCTACGTCAATGCGTACTGCACGACGCCGCCCGGTTTATGCGTGGTCGTTGCCGTAGCGGTCCTGTTGCTGGCTGCATCGGCTTTGCTTGGCAAGGGCGGCGAAGGGGATGCCCGTAAAAGCGCGCGCTGAGAAGGAGCGCGCGTTAAGCGGGTAAGGGTTGCGCTGACGACGGGCACGCGTCGGCAACGCGAAAGCAATCGAAAGGAATCCATGATGGAAAAGGCGAAGATTTCAAAGAAACGCACCGCAATTGTAGCAGCGGTGCTGTGCCTGGCGCTTGCAGCTGGCCTGGGCACGTACGCGTGGTTGACCGCGCAAAGCAGCTTGACGAACACCTTTACGGTGGGCAGCATCAACAACCCGGATCACAAGCCCGATTCGACAAATCCTGACCAGCCGGGCGGTGGTGATTGGGACGTTACCGGCAATTTGATCGAGACGAAGTGGATTGATAACTCCAAACTGACTCCTGGTGCAAGCATCGCCAAGAACCCGAACGTTGGCCTTGGCAAGGGCAGCGACAACTCCTACGTGTTCGTTTACGTTAAGAACGCGCTGGTCACAGCAGGTACGGACCCTGCAAATACGCCGTACTTCACCATCAGCAATGGCTGGACTGCTGTTGAGGGTCAGGTGCAGACGAATGGTACCACCGGTCAGTATATGAGCGGTCTGTTTATGTACACGAAGTCGTCGGCTACCCCCTCTACGGTCCCTGGCTTGCTTACCGCTAGCGAAACGACCGATGTGTTCACCGGCGAGCTGTTTAGCAACGTCGTTGTTCCTGGCTCGTTGACGAAGGACATGGTCAATGGCGCAAATCCGACCATGACGGTTTCCTGCTACATCTTTGGTGGCGATCAAGCTAACGGCGGTACTGACGCAGCCGTAAACGCTCTCGCTCAGGCAAAGGTTTGGGCCGCAAAGCAGGCCGCCTAAGTAGCCAAAACCACCAACAACTCAGCGTTCGAGCCCGAGCGGTCGTGCTAGCCGTCCGGGCTCTGGACGTTGGGCCTTTCGAATTCAACCCCCCGACGGGAGCATCACCATGGGGAACACTTCGCATTTGCGCGAGCAATCCGGCTTCGCTGCGCATTCGACGCGTACGGCCGCGGTCTCGCTTGCATCCAACAATCAGAAACGCATCTTCAATCTGGCCGCATTGGTGGCGCTGGCTTTGGCGGCGCTGCTGGCGGTATTCGGTACCGCCGCATTCACGGTTGGCACGGCTCCGGCCGACAACGTCATCACCTTCGGCAGCGTGAAGATGCGCGTCTGCGAGTTTACGCTCAACGACAGCGGCAGCGAAGTCCCGTTCGATGCGTCCGCTTCGGGCGATTATCCGGCAACAAAGGTTTCTTCGGGGGCAATCAGCCGTATCGTTCGCGTCCAAAACGCCGGCAGCGAGCCCATGTACGTGCGAGCTCGCTTGGCTATGCGCTCTGTTTCGCCTGATGGGAAAACCGCCGATGCCGGAAACGTCGTTCGCCTGAACCTGAACGATTCCGCCGATGCGCCATGGGTGGATGGCGGCGATGGCTGGTACTACTACCGCGGAACGGCGGCAAACCGCGGCGTTGTGAATGCTGGCGAGTACACGGAAAACCTCTTGAACTCAGTGAACTTCGTGGGCAATTACCAAGCGGCTGCGCAAGGCGGAAGCTTCCAGCTGGTCGTTGATGCCCAAGCGGTGCAAGCCAAAAACCAACAAGAAGACGGGACGCCCCTCGACGTGCTTGACGTTGCGGGATGGCCGGAAGCGAGGTAGGCCGTGGAAAAGGGAACAAGCAAGATTGTGCAGCTTGGCATCGCGGCCGTGTTCGCTTTGCTGCTGGCTTTGGTTGCTTGCTGCGCGCTGAAGCCGGCGCAACAAGCATATGCTGACGAGACGGCCGACTCGGGTACGCAGCCCGAAGCTGTGGAAGAGAAGCACATCACCAGCGCGAATGACTTCCTTGCGCTGGTTGCCTTGTCGCGGGAGCGCGACACGTCTAACTGGGTCGTGTACTTGGACAACGACATCACGCTGGGCGACAGCGATATGCAGATGATCGTGAAGGACACGGTGAAGCACCTGTCGCTTGGCAACTCCGAGCACCCGTTTGCAGGCACGTTCGACGGGCAAAACCACACCGTGACGGGCTTGAAGTACGCGAACAACGCGTTTGACCCCGAGCGCGATACGGGCTTCTTCGCCGAAACGAAGGGCGCTACCATTAAGAACTTCCTGGTGAAAGACGCGGATGTGTGGGCCGATTTCCGCGGCGGCATCATCGTGGGCAAAGCGGTTGACACCCATATCGAAAACGTTATGGTCATGGAAAGTACCCTGCATGTGACCTGCGCAAACAATGCATTGAACCTCATCACGAATGCCGGTTTCGAAGGCGGCCTTATTGCCGGCGAACTGTCCGGCTGCACGCTGTATAACTGCGAAGTGCGCGGCGGCCGCGCCGTGAACAGCACAACATCGGGCGTTCAAGCGCTTGGCGGCGAAGGTCTGTACATGGCGGCGCTTGCCGGGTACGTGGACAATTCGACCATCGAGTACAGCCGCGTTACGCCAACGCGCAACGAGGACGGATCGGTGGCGCAGTGCACCGACGTTACCAATAAATACGATGTTGTCGTTGGCGCTTTGGGCGGCAACAACGTGTATGCTTCTGGCTTCGTGGGCCGCATGGGCGGCGGCGCGAAGGTGATCGATTGCTTCTCTACTGCTTCGTGCTATAGCTACTCGGCGTCGTATGTGGGCGTGGTTGCCGTAACGCTGGCGTGGTCGGGCGGCTTGGCAGGTCGCATCGACAAGGCGGACGGCAACGTGATAGAGCGCAGCCACTTTGCTGGCGATCTGAGCTCGCGGCAGTACAACCCTGTTGCCGTTATCCCCATCATCCAAAACGACGTGAACCTTGGTGGCATTGCCGGCCGTGCAAGCGTGGGCGACGCCACCATTACCGACTGCTATTTCAAGCCGAGTGTTAGCTTGAACGGATCAAGCCAGGGCACGGCGGCGAACAAGAAAATCTATGCGTTGGCGAATGACAAAACCGCATCCGGGGCGTCGTTTGGCCCGTGGGACGATGACCGCTACGTTTCTCGCGAGCTGTGGGAAAGCCATGCGTATGACTTTTCAGGCGGAATTGCGCGCTCTACGGACAACGATGCCTACGTTGGCGCAGGTCACGGCAATGCGTGGGCTATGGATTACAAGCTTGGCATTCCCGTGCACGGCGCAAGCGTGAGGGCGACGCTTGATTTCCCGGGTGCGGGCACGGTGGATATCAAGGCTACGAAGCTGGGCGTTGACCAGGCTACGGCCGATCCGTACAACTTTGCAGTGTCGGCGATTCTTGCGGGCACGGCGCAGGGCCTTGCCATGGGCGACACGTCGGTGACATTCGGGCAAGGCACCACGCAGCCCTCTGGTTTAAGCGCAGACAACGGCGGCTACCGCTTCGTGGGCTGGTTCCGCGAGCCCGGTGTTATGGTGACGTCGATTGACGAGGATAACGCCTGGTTCAACGGCAAAACCGACAGCGACGCCATTGAGGCGGGCAAGCAGGTGGAAGCAAATACCGCGCACGATGCAACGTCGACGTATACCGCGGATAACGCTGAAGGCAACAATGGCTTTGCGGGCGATGATCTGTTTATTGCCTCGTATCAGGCTCAGGTGCTGTTCCGTGATGCCAACGGAGTGGTACTTACGGCGGAAACGGGCGTTGAGAACACCGACACCAGCAACGACTGGTATCGGTATGCAACTGGCATCACGCCGGCAATTCCCCAGGTGAAGCCGGCGTCTGAAAGTGCAACATTCATTGGCTGGACAACGAAGGCGAATACCGAAACCGGTTCGAACGGCGGTTACGTGGGCATTTCGTCGACGGATTTGGCGGCTTTGAAGAACGACGGCGCATTCTATCCCGCAGGGCAGACGATCGTAGTGACAAAACCTGCTGATTTCTACCCGGTGTATTCCGATTACGCGTCCAACGTCATCACGGTGTGCGAAGGCAACGAGCAGGATAGCTTGGACGACGCCTCGCAGCGCATTGGTGTTGCCAGAACGAAGGTTGTTTCCGCGTCGACCACTGCATCTACCGAATACACCGTACAGGTGCTGGATGCATCGGGCAAGGCGCTGTCCGAAGACGGCGCGCTGCCCGACGGATATCGCTTCCTGGGTTGGTACGAAACGAAGCAGGTGAACGGGCAAGACGTTGAGGTGCGCGTAAGCAGGGATTCCAGCTACACGTTGCCCGCAGGCGTTGACCTTACGGTGCCGCACACGTACACGGCGCGTTTCGAGTATCGCGTAGACTATTACGGCACCACCACGCGCCTTCAGGATTGCGAGCTCAACAACCCCTTCGTGAAGAAGAACGCTGACGGCACGTTCTCGGCTATTTCGTATGCATCGAATTGGCAGCAGTACAAGTCGGCGTTTGTCGAGCGCAAGGATGCGCCGCTTGATTCGCAGGACGCGTTCGACAGCTGGCACGAGGGCCCGGGCACGGTTGACCGCGGTAAAACGTGTTCGGCTCCAGAGGTGACGTCATCGAAACTGGTCACCGAGCCGTTTACCGTGCACGCGCACGTGGTGGGCGACAACACGACCTATGACATTGCCATTACCGACGATTTCCCGGGTGCGGCGTCGCTCTCCAATACAAGCAGCCCGGGACTTACTAGCTTCGCGGTTGCCGCTAGTGTGAACAGTGGCTATAAATTCCTGTTCTGGGATTGGGAACGTAGCGATATGGGGACCGACAGTACGGATGTAAGTACCGACAACCCTTGGACGACTGGTATTCACCACTCGAATCGTACTTATCTCTATACAGCGCATCTGGTGGCTCAAGTGAACTTCTATTGGAAGAGCGGTGACGTTGTAAATCGACCCATCAACGGAAGGCGCTACCAAGAGAAGCTTCTCGGCGGCGAAGACCATGTGTATACGTATCCTTTTAGCGGGAAGAGCATCGCGAATTGGCAGCATTCGGGCAATCCACAACCTTCAAACGACGAGATGGCTCAGAAGGCTCCCGGCTATAAATTCCTAGGCTGGATAACCACCGCCGAGGTCGAGAAGGACTCTGACGTTTGGAACTACATCTACGACGTGAACGGCGATTCGTTCACCACAAGCGACCCGGCAAAAGCCGCGCCATACCTGGTGACGGACGACTACGTGTGCACGCAACCTCAGGATGTGTATCCGGTGTACGCGAAGTACAACGTGAACTACGACACGAACCTGCATCGCGCCGGTTTTACGGGCACCGATACGGTGAATGCCCCGAACTGGCAGATTACCCCGACCCTCACGGAAACTGATGGTGTTTCGACGGCGTCCGTTGAGCCCGACATCGCCACGACCGTCTACAAGAACGGCACCGAGAAATATGTGCTTGAGAAGGTTGAACTGGAGTGCCCCGACGGCGCAATCCGGCACCTTTACGGTTCGGGCGACGATGGCAACACGTATGCGGCAACCATTGAGGCGGGCGGCTCGTACGCATTTGTTGCCTACTACGCGCCCTTAGCTGTGGTGTATCACCTGAACGCAACCGACATCGACGGCAAGGTGGCGCAACGCGGCGACACGCTGGGCAGTCTTGACGGCGGCATTCCCAAGCCAACGTTCAATGTGGGCGATATTGATGCGGCTGATGGCAACGCGTTCCATGCGTTTGTGGGATGGACGGCGGACAAGCCTGACGGCAATGCCAAGTACGTGATTTGGTCGCAGGCAACGGATATGGTGGACGAGTCAACGGTGGTGAATGCTCCCATGGAGCTGTTCCCGGTGTATCGAGCCACCACGGTGGTTGTGAACTCGAATATCGATTCGGTGCTTGATGACCCATCAAGCGTGCGCGGGCTGACGCGCACGGCGTCGGGCGATCAGGTGTCGCTGCAGGTGAAGGCCGCCGCCGAAGTTCAAGGCAACAACAGCAAAACGTACGACTTCGTTGGATGGTCGCGCGACTACAACGCCGAAGATGGATCGTATACGCTGATGACCAGCGAAAAGGACTATGTGCTCGAAGGATCGGAACCCTTTGCGACGGGCGTGACGTATACGGCGGTGTACAAAGAAACGCCATGGAAGGTGCGCTATCACGGCGCGGACGGCGACGTGCTTTATGAGGCCTCGGTTGACGAGGGCAGCGCCCGTGCGGCAGCGGGATTCGTGCACCAGGTTGAGGTGCCCGTCGTGGACGAAAACGGCAAGCCCGTGTACGACGCCGACGGCAATCAGGAGACTACGGTTAAGAGCGTGGCTTACGACTCGGATGCTTACGTTGACGTGGCGCAAGAACTTGCGGCGCGTGCCGCCGACCACGGCGGAGACTGCAAGGAAATGTTCCTTGAGTGGCACTGGCTTAAGGCTGACGGCACGGTGGAAACGTGGGATCAGTTCAAAAACCAGCCCATCACGGGCGACATGGACCTGTATCCCATGACGTTTTACGTGGTTGCTCACGACACTTCGAACAGCGCTGTTATGGATGCCAAGAACAACGTGACCAGTCAACTTAAGTGGCAGCTTGACCCGAACGCGTCAGGCGAGGTGACGGACGTTTCGGACGGTGCTCCTATTAAGGCATGCTTTGCGGATGCGTTCGACGGGACGCAGCTGACCATCTCGGTTGTTCGCGTGCGCTACGAGCGCGATACGGCGGGTAACCTTGTTGCAAACCAGGAGAAGGTGGACGGCAAGAACGTATCGCTGTACAGCGCGGGTTCGGGTGCTGGCTCGTTCGCGCTTGAGGACAAGCTGGGCACGAAAATCACCGGTGTCGACGATCAGGGTTCTGGCAATGCCGTGTTCGATTTTCCCGCAACGCATACGGTGACCCTGGTGAAGCAGGTGACGGATTCCTCAGCGGCCGGCATGACGTTTAGGTTCAAGGTGACGAAAGAGGCCACGGACTCTCAGCCTGCCCAAATGCGCGACGTGTCCGTGATGGTAAGCGCAACCCCGTCGGCGTATGTTGGCGGCGTGGCGGTGTACTCGGGGGCGGCGAAGATTTCCGTTCCGTCGGGCACGTATACCGTTGTCGAGGACGATGCGTGGGCATGGCGCTATAGCAGCTCGTTGTCGGTTGCGGATTCGGCCCCTGCGTCAAGCGTGACTATGCGGGTGTCGGCGGCAACAAGCGAAAACGATGCAACGGTGACGTGCGTGAACACGCGCACGCACCTGAAGTGGCTTGATGGGGACGCACGTGCAAAGAACGTGTGGTCAGACGGCGTGGTAGGGAAGGCGGAATAGCATGCGCTTTCGGAAAAGAACGGCTGTCGTCGCGCTCGCATGCTTGCTGTGCCTGGCGTGCGTTGGCGGCGCGCTTGCTTGGCTTTCGGCAACGGGCGTGCTGGTGAACCAGTTCGGAATAGGAACGATCTCGCCAGCGGTTGACGAGAAGCTCGATGGCGCGGTGAAAAGCGATGTGCGGGCCAAAAACGATGGTACCGCCCCTGCATTTCTTCGCGCGCAGGTTGATATGTATTGGCAAGATGACGCAGGCGTGCAACTTTGGGAGGAGCCTGAGGAAGGGACCGATTACAGCATAGCGTGGGGGTCCGACGTTTCAGCGGGCGGCTCCACTTCGGCTGAAGGCGCCTGGGTAAAGGGCGCCGATGGCTTTTGGTATTGGACTGCTTCGGTGGCCCCGCTTGGCGAAAGCGGCCAGCTTATTAAGACTGTCAGCGAAAACGGAACGCACGACGGAAGGCACCTGGTCGTTGATGTTGAGGTGCAGGGCATTCAATCGTCGCCCGAACAAGCGGTTTCGGACGCTTGGGGCTGCACGGTGAGCAACGGACTTCTTGTGCCTCCGTCCGGTCAGGCGAAGGGGGAGCGGCAATGAACGGCTTCGCTTTGCGGCTGAAAGGCCGCCGCCCGCTGCTTTTTGCAGCGTTGTTGACTGCTTGCGCGCTGCTGTGCCTTGCGCTGTTTGCGGGGCGCGCGTTCGCGGATGCAGAAACGCCGACGATTGCCTATGATGGCGCTGCCAGGCAGCTGACGGTGCAAGGCGCCCAGGGATCTGCTACGGCAACGGATTTGTTCCCTGCGTTCAAGAACTTGATGCCTGGCGATAAGCGTCAGCAAGATGTTGCTGTGCGTGTGAGTGGCGTTGATTCCGAGGTCAGCGTGTACGCGAAGGCCGTTGTTGATGACGAAACTGCGCAAGCGCTGGTGCCCGTTACCCTTTCTGCCTCCGTTTCTGGCGATGGCGGTGAAATGACGCTCGATGAAGGCTCTGCTGGAAGCGTGTTCTCTGATAGCGTTTGCATTGCGAAGTTCACAGCTGACGGTCAGGCGACGCTGCATTTGCAATTGCAGGTGCCGGTTTCGGTTTCGAATGAGCTGGCAAGCGCGAACGAGCAGGTTCGCTGGGAGATCACGGCAGAAGACGATTCCGGAACCATCGAGCCCACCACGCCTGCTCCTTCAGGTGGCGTTTCTGCAGGGGCGGGGCTAGCAAGCCATTTGACGCAAACGGGCGATAACCTTGCGGCGGTTGTTGCGCTGCTTGTCGGAATAGCCGCAGCGGCTGTGGCGCTATCTGCCTTCGCTGTTTTCTGCATTCGGCGAAAACGATGATGCATTCTCTTGAATAAAAGTAAGCAATCCTATTGAACTACTAGGCGAAGTAGGCGCATAATATTCGGCACGCAAAACAAGGGGCGTGGCGATGTACGCACGGGCGGCGGCTGAAAGAGCCGCCGCCCGTTTGTTCGCCGGCGCGCCCTGCAACCAAAGGAGACGAGAATCATGTCTTTTGACGTAGTGGGACCGGTGCTTGGTGTGCTGGTCATCTTCGCCGCGCTGCTTGCAGTGCTGTGGTACCTGAACCGCAAAGCGAAGAAAAGCTTCACGTTCCGCGTGTTCACCGCGCTTGGCCTGGGCATTGTTCTGGGCGCGGGCATTCAGCTGGCACTTGGCCGCGGCAGCGACGCCGCAACGGTGGCGCTCGACTGGATGTCGTTGGTGGGCACCGGCTACATCGATTTGCTGCGCATGCTGGTTATGCCGCTGGTGTTCGTGGCCATCGTCGGTGCGTTCACGCGCACGAAGGCCGTTGACAACCTGGGCAAAATCGGCGGCTCGGTGCTGGCCGTGCTGCTGATCACCGTGGCCATTGCCGCGCTGTTCGGCTGGGCCACCATCGCGCTGTCGGGCCTGGCCGGCGCCGACTTCACGCAGGGCTCGGTTGACGCCACGAAGCTTGACGCGCTGCAGACGCGCCAGGGCAAGGTTGCCGACACCACCATTCCGCAGACCATCCTGTCCATGATTCCCGTCAACGTGTTCGCCGACCTGGCCGGCACGCGTTCCACGTCCACCATCGCCGTGGTCATCTTCTCGGCCATCGTGGGCCTGGCGTATCTGAAGCTGCGCGACCGCGACTCCGAGCAGGCGCAGTTCTTCAACAACCTCATCGACAGCCTGTATGGCATTGTCATGTGCATCGTGAAGATGGTGGTGGGCCTGACCCCGTACGGCGTGCTGGCGCTTATTGCCAACGTCATGGCCACCAGCGACTACGCCGCCATCCTTGACCTGGGAAAATTCATCATCTTCAGCTACGTGGCCATCATCGCCATGTTCCTGGTGCACCTGCTTATCCTGGCCGGCAACCGCGTCAGCCCCGTCGTGTACCTGAAGAAGGCGTTCCCCGTGCTATCGTTCGCGTTCGTGTCCCGCACCAGCGCCGGCGCCCTGCCCATGAACATCGAGACGCAGTCCAAGGCGCTTGGCGTTGACCCGGCAACGGCGAACTTCGCGGCCAGCTTCGGCATGTCCATCGGCCAGAACGGCTGCGCGGGCATTTACCCGGCCATGATGGCAACGCTCATCGCACCGACCGTGGGCATCAACGTGTTCGATCCCACGTGGGTCATCGGGCTGATTGCCGTCATCGTCATCAGCTCGTTCGGCGTGGCCGGTGTTGGCGGCGGCGCCACGTTCGCCAGTCTAATCGTGCTGGGCACCATGGGCCTGCCCATCGAGATCGTGGGCCTGATGGCGTCCGTTGAACCGCTTATCGACATGGGCCGTACCGCCTTGAACGTCAGCGACTCCATGGTTGCCGGCGTCACGTCGTCGAACTTCACGGGCGGGCTTGACCGCGACAGGTACAACAACCCCGAGGCAACGGTCAGCGCCGATTTCACTGAAACCGCTTAAGCGCTCTTTGTCCTTTGCGTGAATCGCCAAGAAACGGCCGCCATCATAGGCGGCCGTTTTCATTTTCAGGTAAGATAGGCAAGCTAAGCGAATCCAAGTTAACCGGGAGGTTTTACCTATGGCCGAGGAATACCGATATAAGCGCGTGCTGTTGAAGCTGTCCGGCGAGGCATTGGCAGGTGACCTCGGTTATGGCATCGACCCGAAGGTGGTCGATTCGCTGGCTGACGAAATCGCCGACGTGGTGCACGACGGCGTGCAGCTGGCCATCGTCGTGGGCGGCGGCAACATCTTCCGCGGCGTGTCCGGCGCCACCGAGGGCATGGACCGCGCGCAGGCCGACTACATCGGCATGCTGGCCACGGTCATGAACGCCCTGGCGCTGCAGGACGCCTTCGAGCGCCACGGTATTTTCAGCCGCGTGCAAAGCGCCATCAATATGCAGGAAGTGTCCGAGCCCTACATCCGCCGTCGTGCCATCCGCCACATGGAGAAGGGCCGTGTGGTCATCCTGGCCGCCGGCACTGGCAACCCGTACTTCACCACCGACACCACTGCGGCGCTGCGCGCGTGCGAGCTGGACGTCGACGTGCTGATGAAGGCCACGAAGGTTGACGGCGTGTACGACGCCGACCCGGTGAAGAACCCCGACGCCAAGCGCTACGACCGCATCAGCTACATGGAGGTGCTGTCGCAGGGTCTCAACGTCATGGATTCCACGGCTACCAGCCTGTGCATGGACAACAACGTGCCCATGATCGTGTTCGACCTGACCGTTGAAGGTAACATTTCCCGCGCGCTTAAGGGCGAAAACGTGGGAACCACGGTAGAATAGGCATATGCGCGCCCGCTTGGGGGCGGGCGTTTAAGGAAAGGAACCACAATGATCGACGAGATCATGCTGGAAACCGAGGAGAAGATGCAGCGCGCCCTGGGCGGCCTGCACAACGCGTTCGGCACCGTGCGCACGGGCCGCGCGAACGCCATGATCCTCGACCGCATCAAAGTTGACTACTACGGCGTGCCCACTCCCATCAACCAGATGGCCGGCGTGAAAACGCCCGACGCGCATCTGCTGGTCATCGAGCCTTGGGACAAGGGCGTTCTGGGTGCCATCGAGCACGCCATCCTGGAAAGCGACCTGGGTGTCACGCCGAACAACGATGGCTCGGTCATCCGTCTGCCGTTCCCGGCGCTGACGGAGGATCGTCGTCGTGAACTGGTGAAACAGTGCAAGGAATACGCCGAGGAAGCGCGCGTGGCCGTGCGCAACGCTCGCCGTGACGGCAACAGCCACGTGGCGAAGTGCGTCAAGGAAGACAACCTTCCCGAAGACGAGCAGCGCCGCGCCGAGGCTGAGATCCAGAAGCTCACGGACAAGTACGTTGCCGAAGTGGATGCTGCCTTCAAAAAGAAGGAAGCAGAAGTAATGGAGATCTAGGTGGTTTCGCCGGCCTGCCGGCCGGCGAATTTACTCGACGCTGCGGGGCGCTCTCGCACCCCGCCTTCGTCCTCAGCTTCACGGGCATGGCCAGAAGGCCTATGCCCGCTTGCTTCGAACGAATTCGGGGCACGAGAGCGCCCCTCGCTGACTCTTCGCTGCCTATGGCGTTTTCGATTCGTTCGTGGGATTTTCGGTGCTTGCTGGGGTTGGAGGGGTTTGGCTCCTGCGTTTGCGTCGAAGGTTTCCGTTTCATTTTGCAAGGCTTTCTTGCTGCTTTTTTGTTTGCCAACCTGCGGGGGTCCTGCAGGTTGGCTTTCCGGTATATATGAGGTTCGCTTATGAATAAGCCGCTTGATTACATTTTCCCGAATCCGCCCGAGGGGCTTGACCTGGGGGCGCTTGATCTGGACAACATCCCGCAGCACGTGGCCGTCATCATGGACGGAAACGGGCGTTGGGCGAAAAAGCGCGCCATGAACCGCCTGAAGGGTCACAAGGCCGGTATCGAAGCGGTTCGCGAAACCATTCGCTGCGCTTTTGACCTGGGCGTTCGCTACCTTACCATCTACTCGTTCTCCACGGAGAACTGGAAGCGCCCGCAGGACGAGGTTGTGGGGCTTATGGACCTGTTCGCCAAAACCATGCTGGCCGAGGTCGATGGGCTGCACGAGGAAAACGTGCGTGTGCGAACCATCGGCGACCTGTCGGCGCTGCCGGCCGAAACGCGCGAGGCGTTCGAGGAAGCGTGGCAGAAGACGCGCAACAACACTGGCATGACGCTGGTGGTGGCCGTGAACTACGGCTCGCGCCAGGAAATCCTCAATGCGGCCGAGGCGTGCGTGCGCCGTGCGTTGGCGCGTGCCGCGGAAGGCGAGGACCCTACGGTTGCCTTGACCGAGGCCGATTTTGCGCGCGGCCTGTACACGGCCGACATTCCCGATCCCGAGGTGGTCATCCGCACGTCGGGCGAGCTGCGTTTGTCGAACTTTTTGCTGTGGCAGGTGGCGTATTCCGAGTTTGTGATCACCGATACGCTGTGGCCTGATTTCGACCGCTATGAGTTTTTGCGCTGCCTGCTTGCCTACCAGGGCCGCGACCGTCGCTTCGGGGCGGTGAAATAGGTGGTGCAGCGCCAGGCGGACAACCGGGATGCGCGCTCGCAGGAGCAAGCGGCAGGCCAGGCGCAGGCCGCCGACGAGCGTTCACGCGGCGAGCGTTTGAAAGACTATGCGTACGCTAAAACGCCGCAAAAGTTCAAAAACGCATCTGACCTGCAGGTTCGCTTCCGCACGGGTTTCGTGTACGTTACGGTTTCCGTGCTGTGCATCCTTATCAACGACTGGACCACGCTGGCGCTTTTGTGCGCCACGGCGGCATTGTGCGCGGGCGAGTTCTACTACATGCTGCGCGCCGATGCAAAGCTTCCCAACGAGATGCTCGGCATCATCGCTGCGGCGCTGTATCCCATAAGCGTGTACTTTTTAGGCCTGCAAGGCGCGTTGCTGGTAAGCCTGGCGCTGCTTTTGGCGCTTCTTGTGTGGTACGTGTTCTGGATGCGCGCCCGCATTCCCGATGTGGGCGTCAGCTTTTTCGGCGCGGCGTACTGCGGCATGCTGCTGTCTAGCTTGGTACTGGTGCGTCAAGCGCTGCCGCACCCTTGGGGCGGCGTGCTGGTGCTCGGCATCTTCTTGAGCGTGTGGGCGAACGACTCGTTCGCGTATTTGGTGGGCAGCAAGTTCGGCAAGCACAAGCTGGCGCCCCGCGTTTCACCGAAAAAAAGCTGGGAAGGCTTTTTCGCCGGCTTGGCCGGGTCGGCCCTGTTCTGGTGCTTGTTCACGCTCATTCCGGGCGTGAACCTGTCCATTCCCATGGCGCTTGTGTTCGGCGTGGTCAGCGGCCTGTGCGGCGTGCTGGGCGATTTGGCGGAAAGCCGCATCAAGCGCAACGTCGGGTTCAAGGACTCGGGTACGTTGTTGCCGGGCCACGGCGGCTTGCTCGACCGCTGCGATAGCTTGTTTTTGGTGGCGGTGGCTTCGGCGATTTTGCTGGTAGCGGGTAACTGCATCCCGTTCACCTGGCATTTCATGTAGGTGTTCAGGCGTTCGGGCTGGCGTTGCGCTGCAGCGCTGGCCCGAACCTTTTTCGTTTCGGGCTTACAAACGGAGGCTGTTATGAGGCGCATAGTTGTTTTAGGGTCCACAGGTTCTATCGGCACGCAAACGGTGGATGTGGTTCGCCAGCATCCCGACGAACTGGAAATCGTCGGCCTGGCGGTGAACACGCGTGTTGCCGACATGCTGGAACAGGCGCGCGCCCACAACGTGCACAACCTTGCCGTGGGCGATGAACGCTTGGCTGCCGACGCCGTGGCGGCCGATGTGCGCGAGCAGGCGGGCAGCCAGGGCATATGGGGCTTCGGCATGGACGCCGTGGTCAACCTGGTGCGCCTGCCCGAGGTCGACGTGGTGGTAAACGCGTTGGTGGGCGCAGCGGGCCTGCGCGCAAGCTACGAGACGCTGGCTGCGGGCAAGGTGCTGGCGCTGGCGAACAAGGAAAGCCTGGTGGTGGGCGGCGACTTGATCATGCCGCTGGCGGCGCAGGTAGATGCGCAGCGCCGGCAGGCGGGTGTGGCCCCGAAGGTGGGTCCGGCAGGCGCGCTTATGCCCATCGACTCCGAGCACGGCGCCATCTATCAGTGTCTGTTGGGCGAATCCGAGCGCGAGGTGTCGCGCTTGTGGGTAACGGCTTCGGGTGGCCCGTTCCGCGGCAGGAAGCGCACGGATCTGGAGGGCATCACACCTGCTCAGGCGCTGAAACATCCCACGTGGAACATGGGCGCGAAAATCTCGATTGACTCGTCTACGCTTATGAACAAGGGACTGGAAGTCATCGAGGCGCATCATCTGTTCAACATGCCCTACGACAAGATCAGCGTGGTGGTGCAGCCGCAAAGCGCCATCCATTCCATGGTGGAGTTCACGGACGGCAGCGTGAAGGCGCATCTGGGCACCACCGACATGCGCATTCCCATCCAGTTCGCGCTCAGCTACCCTGCGCGCTGGGCTGCGCCGGTCGAGCCGCTTGATTTCACGAAGCTGGGCAGCCTTGAGTTCGCGCCGGCCGACACGGACACGTTCCGCTGCCTGGCGCTTGCTCGCCACGCGGGTACGGTTGGCGGCACGCTGCCGTGCGTCATGAACGCGGCGAACGAAGTGGCCGTGGCGGCATTTTTGGCCGAGCAGGGCAGCTATCTGGGCATCGCCGAATGCGTGGAGGCGGTTATGGACGCGCACGAACGCGAAGGCGTGCAGCGCGTCGAAAGCCTCGAACAGCTGCAAGAGCTGGACGCCTGGGCGCGCGAAACCGCTCGCAAATCGGTGCGTTAACTGGGCATCTTGAGATAAAGAGGCGCGCCAGACTTGCTTTCGCGTGCCGTGTCGTCGGTACGCCTGTTGTGGGTGGGTTGGACGTTGCGGGGACTGGTTTTTGCCGTGCATGTACCGGTTGTGGTGGTTTTCGGAGGCCTAATAAGAAACTGTGGGATAAAAACCCAGGTCGCTGGCTTTTCAAATTGCCTTAGGCGTGGACAAACCGCCCACAACGGGGCTAAGGAGTCTTCCTGATTCGTTAGCTAAAGCGTTTCTTTACGTGAGAAGGGCGCATCCGCAATGTTCCTCGTGTAGTTCTGGTTCCGCTTCGGTAACGGGGCGGAACCTCTTTTTATAATGGATCGGATTGAAATTGCGCGCCGGCGTGCTTGCGGCGCGTGTCGCTTCCTCTTCAAGCAAAAGGAGCTTTGCCTGTGGACGTTGTCCTGATGATTCTGTATTGCACCATCGTGCTGGGCATTCTGGTGGTCATTCACGAAGGCGGCCACTATCTGGCCTCGCGTGCGTTCGGCGTGCGCGTCACCGAATTCATGCTGGGTATGCCCGGCCCGAACATCGGCTTCAAGAAATGGGGCACGAAGTTCGGCGTCACGCCTATCCTGCTTGGCGGCTATGCGCGCGTGTGCGGCATGGAGCCGGGCGAGATGAGCCCGCATCTTGAGCCGGTGCTTGCGGCGCTGTATCGCCGCGGCACGGCGAACATGGAAGACATCGCCGCAGATTGCGGCATCACCGACGACGAGGCGCTTGAAGCGCTTGACGAGCTGGTGGAATGGGGCAGCTGCACGGGCCCCACGAAGAAAGACGAGTACAACACGTACCGCGCCATGGAGGTTATCCCCACCAAAAAGCAGATCAAGGCCGCCCGCGAAGCGGGCCTGCCGGAGCCGGCGCGCTACGAAGAGGGCCAGGCGCGCCCGGTCGACGATGCGCACGCGCTGTTCGAAAGCGAATACCGGCAGCAGTACCGTAGCCTGCCGTTTTGGAAACGCACGGTCATTTTGTTGGCGGGCATCGCGGTGAACCTGCTGTTCGCCATCGTGGTGTTCGTGGTGCTGTTTAGCGTCATCGGCTTCGATGTGCAGCTGCAATCGGGCGAGGTCACGCACATGACGGTGGACCCCGGCCGCGCCATCGTGGCGGGCTTTACATACATCGGCATGGTGGCTCAGGCCGTAGCGGGCCTGTTCAACCCCGCAACCGCGGCGCAAACCGTGTCCGATTCGTCGTCGGTGGTGGGCATTGCCGTTATGTCCAAGCAGTTTGCCGACGCGGGCCTGGCGCCGTTCATGGAGTTCATGGCCATGATCTCGGTGTCGCTGGGCATCATGAACCTGCTGCCCATCCCGCCGCTTGACGGTGGTCGCTTCGTCATCGAGGTGTTCCAGAAGCTGTCGAAGAAAGTGGTGTCGCTGCGCGCCATGAGCGCCATGAGCATGGCAGGCATGGCGCTGTTCGTGGTGTTTTTCCTGGTTATGGTGAACCAAGACGTGCAACGCATCATCTCGGGCACGTTCTTCGGGCAGTAAGCGCAGGCGCGCAGCGTTCGTTGGCCCCAGGCACCTTCCGCGCTTTTCGAAGGCGGCCTTGCTTGAACGGCAAGGCCGCCTTTGTTGCGTTTTGGCGACAATTCCCGTGTTTGCAGCAACTTATTCGCCTGTTGCTTCTATACGTTTCGGCAACGCTGCGCCCGGCGCTGGTAGAATACGCGCTATGGAAAATTACGAACATAAGGC
Organism: Senegalimassilia sp.; assembly: GCF_977052095.1. Classification (NCBI taxonomy): domain Bacteria; kingdom Bacillati; phylum Actinomycetota; class Coriobacteriia; order Coriobacteriales; family Coriobacteriaceae; genus Senegalimassilia; species Senegalimassilia sp. The sequence goes on along the minus strand of NZ_CDRSTZ010000011.1, from coordinate 38,131 downwards.
GAACGGGTGCGCTGCAGCCTCTTCGGAGGACGCGGCGTTTTCGTCTACGCCGGACGCAACGCGTCCCAATCAAAAAACGCACCAGGTCATGGTGGGCAACGTGCCGCTTGGCGGCGGCGCCCCCGTTGTGGTGCAATCCATGCTCAACGCGCAGGCCGACAGCGTGGAGGAAAACCTTGCGCAAATCCAGCGCCTGGCCGATGCCGGCTGCGAAGTGGTGCGCATGGCCATCCCGCGGCGCAACTGCTTGGACACGTTCCAAGCAGTATGCGAAGCATCGCCGCTGCCGGTGGTGGCCGACGTGCACTTTGACGCCACTATCGCCATCGAGGCGGCTCGGCGCGGCGCAGCGAAGCTGCGCATCAACCCCGGCAACATCGGCGGTCTGGCAAAAACCGACGCCGTGCTTGACGCGGCGGGCGAAGCAGGCATTCCCATTCGCATCGGCGTGAACGCCGGTTCGCTTGACCAGCAGCTTGCTGCGCGCAGCGACCTGACGTTGCCGCAGAAGCTGGCCGCTTCGGCGCGCCAATACGTGGAATACTGCGAAGGCCGCGGTTTTCACGACCTGGTGGTCAGCGCGAAGGCGCACGACGTCATGACCACGGTGCGCACGTATCGCCAGCTGGCCCACGACATCCCGCACATTCCGCTGCACATCGGCATCACCGAGGCGGGCACCACGTTCCAAGGCGTCATCAAAAGCGCCTCGGGGCTGGGCATCCTGCTTGAGCAGGGCATCGGCGACACCATGCGCATTTCGCTCACCGACGATCCTGTTACGGAAATGCGCGCGTGCTGGACGCTGCTTGGCGCGCTTGACCTGCGCAGACGCAACCCCGAACTCATCAGCTGCCCCACATGCGGCCGTTGCCAGGTGAACCTTATCGGCCTGGCGAACGAGGTGGAGCAGCGCATTTCCGGCTTGAACAAGCCGCTGAAGGTTGCCGTTATGGGCTGCGTGGTGAACGGCCCGGGCGAGGCGGCCGACGCCGACATCGGCGTGGCGTGCGGCAAGGGCGCGGGCATCGTGTTCCGCCACGGCAAAACCGTTCGCAAAGTGGAAGAAAGCGCCATCGTCGACGCTTTAATGGAAGAGATAAAGGAACTGTAAATGACGAACCCCAACATCACGCGCATGAGCACCTTGTACGCTCCCACGCTGAAAGAAGACCCCACCGACGCCGAGATTGCCAGCCACAAGCTGCTGCTGCGCGCCGGCTTCATCCGCAAAACGGCCGCGGGCATCTACACGTTCTTGCCGCTGGGCAAGCGCGTGCTGTCGAAGATCGAGAACATCGTGCGCGAGGAAATGGACGCGTGCGATGCGCAGGAAATCCGCATGCCCATGCTGCAGCCCGAAGAGCTGTGGCAGGAATCCGGCCGCGCCGACGCGTACGGTCCCGAGCGCATGCGCCTGAACGATCGCCACGACCACGAGTTCTGCCTTGGCCCCACGCACGAGGAGCTCATCACGGCGCTGGTGCGCGCCGAGCTGCGCTCGTACAAGCAACTGCCGCTGAACATGTATCAGATTCAAACGAAGTTCCGCGACGAGATTCGCCCGCGCTTCGGCTTGCTGCGCAGCCGCGAGTTCGTCATGAAGGATGGCTACAGCTTCCACGATTCTCAGGAGTCGCTGCAGGAAGAATACGACAAGATGTATGCGGCCTACGAGCGCATTTGCGAGCGCTGCGGGCTTGAGTATCGTCCCGTGCAGGCCGACGCCGGCCAAATCGGCGGCGCGGTAACCTGCGAGTTCCACGCGCTTGCCGAAGCGGGCGAGTCGGCGCTGGTGTACTGCGACTGCGGTTACGCCGCCAGCGACGAGGTGGGCGAGGGCATGGCGCGCCCCACGGTGTATGACGTGCCCGAAATGAAGAAGGTTGCCACGCCCGGCGTGCACACCATCGCTGAGCTGGCCGAATTCCTGAACATCCCCGAAACGTCCACGGTCAAGGCCTTGTCCGGCAAAAACGACGAAGGCAAGCTGGTGGTGCTGTTCGTGCCCGGCGACCACGAGGTCAACGAGGAGAAGGCGGCTCGCGTGGCCGGTGGCTTCACGCTGCTTACCGACGAGGACATGGAGACCTACGGTCTGCACAAGGGTTCCATGGGCCCGGTGGGCCTTCCCGAGCAGGCTTACGTCATTGCGGCGAACAGCTTGAAGGCCGTGCCGAAGTGGGTTGTGGGCGCCAACGAGGACGGCTACCACTATGTGGGCGCTGAACTGGGCAAAGACTTCCAGGTTGACGAATGGGCCGACATCATCACCGTCAAGCCCGGCGACTGCTGCCCGAAGTGCGGCCTGGAATTGAAGGGCGCGCGCGGCATCGAGGTGGCGCAGGTGTTCCAGCTTGGAGACAAGTACTCGCGCGCCATGGGCGCCACGTTCATGAACAAGGACGGCAAGGAGCAGCCGTTCATCATGGGCTGCTACGGCGTGGGCGTGTCTCGTACTCTGGCTGCCATCATCGAGCAGCACAACGACGAAAACGGCATGATTTGGCCGATGTCGGTGGCGCCGGCGCACGTGTGCATCCTGCCGTTGGCAACCGGCGACGACTTGGTGCAGCCCGCTGCCGAGAAGCTGGCCGAAGAGCTGGCGAACCTGGGCCTGGAAGTGGTTATCGACGACCGCAAGGAACGCGCTGGCGTGAAATTCGCCGAAGCGGACCTGATGGGCTGGCCGCTGCAGGTCATCATGGGCAAGCGCGGCCTGGCAGAGGGCAAGGTCGAGATCAAGCGCCGTTCCACGGGTGAGCGTCGCGACATCTCGCTGGACGCGCTGCGCGAGGCGCTCAGCTTCGCGAAGGGCGCGCAGCGCCGCTGGGGCAACAGCCTCAACGCGTTCTCGCCTCTGTTCGCCGACTAGGGAAGCGCACAGGCAGTTGCAAGCGAAAGGGCGGCCAGCTGGCCGCCCTTTTTCGCCTCTGGGGTGGTCTCGAGTTTCGGCTCGGCAGCGGTACGCAGGCCATCCGCTGCGTTGCCGGCCGCTAGCTTTCCTGGTGATAGCGATTCGCCACCCAGGTGCGGGTGGTTTCGATGAACGCGCGCGTGGCCGCCGATGCCGTTTCCATGGAACGCACGGCAATGGCTATCTCGCGCGTGGTTTCCACCTGCGGCGGAACCACGGCCAAAGGAAACGGCGTGGTGTCCAACAGCAGGCTGGACAAAACGCTGAAGCCCAGCCCCGCGCTTACCATGCTCATAACGGCGTAGTCGTTGTCGATGGTGAACCGCACGTGCGGGTCTACGCCGTTGTTGCGAAACACCGCGGCCATCTCGGAAAGCGTGCCGCTTTGCAGGCAGATGTAGGGCTCTTCGGCAAGCGTGCGCGCGGGAACGTGTGCGGCGTTGGCCAGCGCATGGTTAGGCGGCAGCAGCACCATTAGTGGGTCGTGGTACAGCGAAAAGGCCTCAAGTGGCTGCTTGATGGGCACCACGAAGAACCCGCAGTCAACGTCGCCGCGCCAAACGGCCTGCTCAAGATCGTCTTCGTTGTCAAGGCACACCAATTGCAAATCGATGCCGGGATGCTTCGCCAAAAACGTTTTGGCAATGCCGGGGAACCACTGGATGGAAACGCTGGTGAACGCGGCAACGCGCACCACGCCGCTTTCAAGGTGCTTCAGCTCGGCAATGCGCCCGGCCAGCTGACGCTCGTCGTTGCAGATGTTGCGGATCCAGGGCAGCAGTTCGGCGCCTTCGCTGGTAAGGTGCGCGCCGCCGTAATCGCGCACGAACAGCGGGATGCCCAGCTCGCGCTCCATGGAGCTGATAAGGTAGCTGATGCCGGCCTGCGTGTAGCCCAGGTCGTGCGCGGCTTGCTTGAAGCTGCCGGTTTCGGCGATGTGCAAAAACGCCTCGTACTTTTGGTTCGCCATGCGTATCTCCTGTCGCTTGCGGTGACTTGCGAGGGAAATGTGAACGGCAAGGCCATTCGCCTGCTATTGTGGCAAGAATTGTTCACGTGTACAAGGTATTTACCTGCAAAGATAAGGGTTTCTTTATTTCATTGTAAGAATTGCCCGTTTTACTTTCATTAGGCAAAGCCATACCATACGAATCAATCCGGAACAACGTTATAGGAAAAAGCCCCCTTGCAGGGCTTGGCATTTTGCGCGTCTTATAATGCGGCGCGCGTAGGAAAGGAACGCGAAAAAACATGGCGAACGCAACGAAAAGATGGCTGTTCATTGCCTTGGTGGTGCTGCAGACCGTGATTTTCGGCTTCGGCAACGTGCTCACGAAAATCGCCTACAGCGACATCACGCCGCTGTGGTGCCTTGTGCTGCGCTTTAGCCTGGCGCTTGTCGTGTTCGGCGCCCTGTTCGGGCACCGCATCGTGCGTCAGTTGCGGCAGGTCAGCGTGCGTTCGTGGTTGCCGGCGGCGGTGTGCATGGCACTTTCCTACATTGCGTGCAACGTGGCGCTCGACCTGACCACGGCCACGAACGTGGGCTTTTTGGTGGCGTTGCCGGTGGTGTTTGCGCCGCTTCTGTCGTCGCTGGTGAACCGCAAGCGCTATCCGGTGGCGTTCCTGCCGTTTCAGGGCGCCGTGGTGGTGGGGCTGTTCCTGCTGTGCGGCAACGGCGGCACGTTGACGTTCGGGCTGGGCGAGGCGCTGGCGTTGCTGTCGTCGGTGGCGCTTGCCGGCGCGCTGGTGTTCGGCGAGCGCGGCCTGGAAAACCTTGACGTCTGCACCGTTGCGGGCACCCAAATTGCGGCAACGCTGGTCATTTCGTTGGCGTTTGCCCTGGTGGCGGAGCCGGTGGTCAACATTGCCGCCGTCACGCCGCTTGCATGGGACACCATCGCGTTTCTGGCGCTTGCCTCAACGTGCCTGACATTCTTCCTGCAAAACAAGGCGCTGACGGTGTTGAAATCGTCCACGGTTTCGCTGCTGCTTACCGGCGAGCCGGTGTTCACGGCTGTGTTCTCGCTTCCCATGCTCGGCGAGATGCTCGACGGGCGCGGGCTTGCCGGAGCCGCCATCATCGTGGTGGCAGTGGCGTGCGCAACCATGCTCGAAGGCCGCAAGGACAAGCAGCCCGCGGCGGCGCCCGCGTTCGATATCGCGGAATTCCCTCACGCTGTCATCGAGCCGACGTGGCGCGACCGCCGGGCAGCGTAAGGTATCGGTTCGCTTTCAAGTCGGCAATAGCCGTTGTCCCTCCCGTCGCAATAGTGCATCATGGTAGGATAAGGCCCGCGTATCGGGCGCCGTTTCGAAAAAGGGGAGGCTGTTATGGCTACGATCGGTGATGGTTTCAAAGACATTTTCCTGGCAGGCGTTGGCGCCATGGCCATTACGGGCGAGAAGGCGAAAGACCTGGTAGATACGCTCATCTCGAAGGGTGAGCTGACGGTAGACCAAGGCAAGCAGATCAACACGGAGCTTAAGCGCAAGGCTGATGCGGCTGTTGAGTCCATGCGCTTCGACGCGCTTGAAGCCCGCATGTCGGTCATGACGCCCGAAGAGCGCGCTGCGTTCGCCGCGAAGGCGGCAGAAATTGCCGCCCGTCCCGTGGCTGCGCCGGCAACCGAAGAGCAGCCTGCGGCTGAAGCCGAGCCCGCCGAAGCTGCTGCCGCGCCCGAAACGGCCGAGGAAGCTCCTGCAGCTGCTGCTGAATAGCGGGGCTGTGCGCTTTCATGGCAGAAAACACATTCCTGAAATACTTTTTCGGCTCCGGTGCCACGCTTGACCCCGAAGGCCAGTTCGACCTCACGCGCAAAACGCGCATCCGCAGGTTGCGTGAGTTCTACACCATCATGCAGAAGCACCACTTCACGAAGGGGTTCACGCCGGAATCGTTTCGGTCCATGCTTGAGGATTTGGGCCCAAGCTTCGTGAAAATCGGGCAGACGTTGTCAACGCGTTCCGAAATTCTGCCGAAAGCGTATTGCGACGAGCTGAAGAAGCTGCAGGCTAGCAGCGACCCGCTGCCGTTTGACGAAATGCTTGCCGCCATGGACGACATCTACGGGGCGCAGCGCACGCAGCTGTTCGCGGAAATCGATCCAACGCCGCTCGGCAGCGCTTCGCTGGCGCAGGTGCACAAGGCGAGCCTGGCCGACGGCAGCGTTGTTGCGGTGAAAATCCAGCGGCCGGGCGTTCGCGCCACCATGGCGCAGGACATCGACATCATGCGCATCGTTGCGCGGCAGGCCTCGCGCGTCATGAAAGACGACCAAATGCTTGACGTGCGCGACGTGGTCGAGGAACTGTGGGCAACGTTCCTGGAGGAAACCGACTTCAAGCGAGAAGCGGCCAATTTGCAGGAATTCGCGCTGCTGAACAAAGACGTCAACTATATTGCCTGCCCGAAGGTGTATCCCGAGCTGTGCCGCGAAAACATCCTGGTCATGGAATACGTCGACGGCATTCCCATCAACAACTTCGACAAGTTGCGCGCCGCAGGCTACGACTTGGAGGAAATCGGCAAGAAAATCCTGGACAACTATGCCACGCAGGTGCTTGACCACGGGTTTTTCCACGCCGACCCTCATCCGGGCAACATGCTTGTGCGCGACGGGAAAATCGTGTACATCGACTTGGGCATGATGGGCCGCTTGTCGGCGCGCGACCGCGCGGGGTTCGGCGCCATCATCAACGCGGTGGGCATGCAAAGCTCGTCCGAGCTGAAAGACGCGCTTCTGGCGTTCGCCATCCAGCGCGACAACGGGGCCATCGACCACACGCGCTTTCTGGCCGACCTGGATTTGCTGCTGAAAGATTACGGCTCGTGCGACGTGTCCGAAATCGATGTGGGCCAGCTGCTTACCGACATCCTCAACCTTACACGCCAGTGCAAGGTTACGCTGCCGCCGTCCATCACCAGCGTTTCGCGCGGCATCGTCACGCTTGAAGGCACGGTCATGCCGCTTATTCCGAACGAGAGCATGGTATCCATCATCAACGCGCACATTCAGCGCACGAAGGATCCGAAAAGCGAGCTGATCGATGCCATGCAGGACCTAACGCTTGCGTTGCGCGGCGCGGGCAAAGGATCGCTTGATACGGCGAAGTATGCGGGGCAGGCGCTGCGCATGTTCACGCGCGGCCAGGTGAAGGTGAACATGGAGGTGCTTGGCTCGGAAGCCCCCATGAGCAGCTTGGCGCTTATCGTGAATCGCTTGACGCTTGGCATCATCATTGCCGGCTTGTTCATCGGCTCGTCCATGGTGGCGCTGTCTTCCATGGAACCGCGCTGGCTGGGCGTGCCCGTGCTGTCGTTCTTCGGCTATTTGGGCGCGTTTATCTTATCCGTGTGGGTGGTGTCCGATATTCTGCGCAAGCGCAGATAGCGGCATGGTTTTAGCTGTGCGATAACAGGGACGGCGTTTCGGAAAAGGGGGAGGGGGAACGGCGCCTTATCGTCTTGACGAACCTGTTTTCTTCCTGCCGCTTTCCGAGCCGGCTGCAGCCTAGTAAAAGAAAAGCGCCCGAACAGGCGCTTTTCTGCGTTGCTGACCCTGTTGAGCGGCAGCTACGACTTCATCTGCGTTTCTTTCTTGCACTTCGGGCACACCACGCGCAGCGTGCCTTTGCCGCGCGGCACGGACAACTCCTGCCCACAGCCTTTGCAGCGGAAGTATTTCGTGGTCTTGCGGTTTACCCACTTCTTTTTCGCCAGTTCATAGCTGCGCCGCGGCTTGGCCGTTACGCGCAGGTACGTTTGGTTCTCGCTTGAGCGCTTCGAAATGTTTTTCGAGCACGTACGCCATATGGCTATGACCAGCGCAATCAGCGCAATGTAGGATAGCCATCCGCAGTGCGGGAAAATGGAAAGCAGCATGGTGATGATGCCCAGCGCCACCAGGCCGTTTGAAAAATCGTCGTTGCCGTAACGTCCTTGCATCCAAACGGCCATTTTGTACGTCATGCGTTGAAAGAACTGCTTCATCGTGGTGCCTTCGCTTCATAGTCGGAAACCAACGCGCCTCGCAGGGTGAGTTTGAAGCCCTGCGAGGCGCGATTCATACTGTATGGCTATCGCGCTTGCGCGTCATGCGATTTTGCGGCGCTGTTACGCAACGGTTGCCTTGTCTTCGCATGTTCGACGAATGCTGTCGTTGGCGGCGTCCAAAATGCGCCCGACCGTTTCCGGTTGCGTGCGGCATAGCTGGGGAAACGGCACTGGTGCGGCGGGATCGTCATTAAACGCGTCGGCCAGGTACTTCACGTACCACGTGACGTCATGCCAGGCACCGCACGTGAATCCGGCGTGGCGCTGTAGGCCCATTACTTCGAACCCGAAGGAGTTGTGCAGCCGTTCGCTGGGAACGTTTGGGCTGGTCACAATGCCATATACAACTTTGATGCCCTGCGCAGCGCACGAATCGATAAGCGCACGGTACAGCGCGCTGCCCAGGCGATGACCTTGCGCAGCCGGTGCCAGGTACACGGAAAGCTCTGCGTTCCACTGGAAAGCGGCACGCTCGCGCAGCTCGTGCGCATAGGCATAACCCACAATGGCCCCGTCAAGCTCGGCAACCAGGAAGGGGTGCGCCGCCAGGATGCCGTCCGTGCGTGTTTGAAAGGCTTCGCGCGAGGGGACGTCCTCCTCGAACGTGATGGGCGTCTCGATGTACGGCGTATAGATGTCCAGAATGGCGTCGGAATCCGCGCTGGTTGCAAGGCGAATAACGGGGGTGGTCATGAAAAGAGGCTCCTTATCGCAAGTGGATAGGAGCCCCATGATATCACTGGCGTGTGGCAAAGCCGTTGCGCGCTACGCGGGGTTCTTCGCGGCAAGGATGAGCTCGACGTCGCTGTCGGTCAAGCTGTAATTCAGGTACGTCTTGTAGAAGTCCTTCACCTTGCTGTTGATGTCAAGGTCGCTGAACAGTTCGGGGTGCAGCGTAGCGGCAGCCCATTTAAGGCCGCACAGCACCAGCAGCAGAATCTGGCTTCCGCCGCGCCTGATGCTGCGGGCGCTGAAATACGTCAGCCCTACGGCGATGAAGCCCATGATAAACGCCATGACTTGCACCGCATGGTTGTCGAAGTTCCACAGCAGTGCCAGCGCGGCGCCAAACGATGCGCCCAAAATATCAGGCGATACCATAGGATTTCTGAACAGGCCCTGATAGCTTGCGCCCGAAATGGCAAGCGCCGCGCCAATAAGCAGGGCGGCAACCTCGCGCGGAAGGCGCACGTTAAGCACGATGTTCGTGGCCATATCGGAATAGCTTGCGCCCGTGCCCAGCAGCGCGTTCGCAAGGATTCCCACCACGTCGCTTGGCGTTACGCCCGCGCGGCCCGCGCCAAGCGCAAGCACGAACAGCACCACAAGCGCTGCGCAGCATGCAATGGCCAGCACGGCATTGACCTTGCGGTGAGCGAAGTACGAGGCAGTGCCGCTTTGCTTTGCGGGTACTGCAGCCTCGCAGCCGTCTGGCTTCGCTGTCACTTCCGTTGTTGGTGACGGCTTTCTCGAATCCGAATGGCCATCGGCCTCGAGAAGCCGTCGTTCGCCCGCTTCATCCTGAAAACACCTCGAATCGCGTGGAAGAGCTCGAACGAATACGGAAGTGTATCGCGGGTTGCACCAGGTGCTGGGCGCCTTGACGTTCGGGCGCAAGGGCACGTCTGCGGCGGTGCCTTCGCTGCGCGTGCGCGCGGCGTGAAAAAATGCCCACTCACGCGTTCGTTGCGGTATACTTCATGGGCACATGCAACGACGAAGACAGCAGCTCGCATCATTGCGGTCGGCAGAGACGGGTTTCATCGGCTGAAAGAACCCGGGCGGCAAGCAAGCTGATTCCCTTCCGAGCATCGCAGTTGAACGCGGGGCGCTTTTGCGCGGACGTTTACGTAGGCTGCGACGGCCGCTTCCCGTCACGAAGCAAATGAAGCGGGCGGTTCGCGCTTTAAGCACGCAGCTGCCAACCAAGGTGGTACCGCGAGAGCCTTCTCTCGTCCTTGGACTGGGAAACCCCAGGCCAATGGCGAAGAGGGCTCTTTTTTATTGGGTCGCGAATGCGGACGAACTAAAACAGAAAGGGATCGGACACATGGCAATCGTGGACGAACTTGCGGCGTTGCGCGAAAGCACGCTTGCTGCCATCAGCGCGGCGGCTGACACTTCCGCGCTTGACGAGGTGCGCGTGGCCGTGCTGGGCAAGGCCGGTACGCTGACGGGCTACCTGCGCAGCATGGGCCAGGTGGCGAAAGAAGAGCGCGCCGCCGTCGGCAAAACGGTGAACGAGGTGCGCAACGTGGTGGAGGCTGCGCTTGAAGATCGCAAGCGCGCGCTTGAGGCGCAGGAGCTCGAGGCTGCCATCAGCGCGGCGGCCGTCGACGTGACGCTTCCGGGCCGCAGCCAGCAGGTTGGCACGCGCCACCTTATCAATCGCATCACCGACGAAATTTCCGAGATCTTCTTGGGCTTGGGCTACACCGTTGCGCAAGGCCCCGAGGTGGAAACCGATTATTACAACTTCGAGGCCCTGAACGCCCCGGCCGATCACCCCAGCCGCAGCATGCAGGACACGTTCTACGTGGTGGACCGCTCGGGCGAGGCGTCGGCGGTGCGCGGCGAATCGAAGGTGCTGCTGCGCACGCAAACCTCAGGCGTGCAGGTGCACGTCATGGAGCAGCAAAAGCCGCCCATCTACATCATCGCGCCGGGCAAAGTGTATCGCCGCGACGTTGCCGACCCCAGCCACTTGCCGCAGTTTACGCAGGTTGAGGGCCTGGTTGTAGACAAGGGCATCACGTTTGGCGACCTGAAGGGCACGCTGGACTACTTCTGCAAGCAAATGTTCGGTCCCGACCGCAAAACGCGTTTCCGCGCTCACTACTTCCCGTTTACCGAGCCCTCTGCCGAAGCCGACGTCAGCTGCGGCGTGTGCGGTGGCACGGGCCATCTGCACGACGGCGAGCGCTGCCGCATGTGCAAGGGCACGGGCTGGCTGGAAATCCTGGGCTGCGGCATGGTCGACCCGAACGTGCTCAGCATGTCCGGCGTTGACCCCGAGCAGTACTCGGGCTTCGCGTTCGGCGTGGGCGTCGAGCGTGTTGCATGCCTGAAGTACAACGTCCCCGACCTGCGTATGCTCCTTGAGGGTGACATGCGCTTCCTTCGCCAGTTCTAAGGAGTAAACAGCAATGAAAGTATCGCTGAAATGGCTGAACGAATACGTTGAGGTGCCCACGGACATCAAGGCGTTCTGCGACAAGCTTGACCTGACGGGCACGGGCGTAGAAGGCGTTGAAACGCTTGGCGCCACGTTCGACCATGTGGTCACCGCCAAGGTTCTGAAGAAGGAGCACCATCCCGATTCCGATCACATGTGGGTGTGCTCCGTTGACGTGGGGGAGCAAAACCTCGGCAAGGACGGCAAACCCGAGCCGCTGCAAATCGTGTGCGGTGCGCAGAACTTCAACGAAGGCGACCACATCGTCACCGCCATGGTGGGCGCCGAGCTTCCCGGCGACGTGAAAATCAAGAAGTCCAAGCTGCGCGGCGTTGCCAGCTGCGGCATGAACTGCTCTGCGCGCGAGCTGGGCTTCGGCTCCGACCACAGCGGCATCATGATTCTGCCCGAGGATGCCCCGGTGGGCGTGCCGTTTGCGGAATATGTCGGGCTTACCGACACGGTGCTTGACCTGGAAATCACTCCGAACCGCCCCGACAGCCTTTCCATTGCCGGCCTGGCACGCGAGGTGGGCGCCATGTACCGTCGCGATTGGAAAGACCCGCTGCCCGAGATGGCGGCGAAGCTTCAGCTTGATGCCTCGGCAACGCCCATTGACGAAGAGGTTAAGATCACCATCGACGACGCCGTGCGCTGCCCGCGCTATACGGCGCGCGTCATTCGCGGCTGCAAAGTTGGCCCCAGCCCTGACTGGATGGTCGAGCGTCTTTCGGCCATCGGACAGCGTTCCATCAACAATATCGTTGACGTTACTAACTATATTCTGTTCCTGTTCGGCCAGCCGCTGCACGCGTTTGACCTGGACAAGCTGAAGAACGCCGACGGCCATGCGCACATCGTGGTGCGCGCCGCGCAAGACGGCGAGCCGCTGACCACGCTTGATGGCGAGAAGCGTACGCTCACCAGCGACATGACCGTCATCTCCACGCCCGAGCGCGGCGCGGTGGCGCTTGCGGGCGTCATGGGCGGTCTTGACACCGAAGTCACCGACGAAACGGTCGACATCTTGCTGGAGGCGGCAACGTTCGAGGCGGGTCGCACCAGCCGCACCAGCCGTAACCTGGGTCTTATCAGCGAAAGCTCCATGCGCTACGAGCGCGGCGTGGACGACCACGACATCGACGTGCGTTCGGCTGCCGCGGCGGCGCTTATCGCCGAAGTTGCAGGTGGCACGGTCAGCGCCTGCTCGGCCAATGACCTGGGCATCATCGACCAGTGGCCGCTTGTTTCCGAAGAGGCGCATCTGAAGTTCCGCATCCCGCGCTTCTGCGGCATGATGGGCGCGCAGATCCCGCGCGAGTTCATCGTCGAGATTCTCGAGCGCCTGGGTTGCAAGGTTTCCGATTCCGCCGATCCCGACGTGCTTGACGTGGTGTCGCCGACGTTCCGTCCCGACCTGCCGCGCGAAATCGACCTGTACGAGGAGGTGCTGCGCCTGTACGGCATGGACCTTATCCCCGAAACGCTGCCGGGCGGCCGCGGGCGCTTTGGCGTTCGCTCGCACATGGAGCACGTGCTGGCCACCATCAACCGCACCATGTGCGCCAGCGGCCTGAACGAAACCATGACGTATTCGTTCGCCGAACCTACCGAGCTCGACCGCCTGCGCATGCCCAAGGACGGTCTTGGCGATGCCGTGGAGCTGATCAACCCCATGAACGCCGACCAGTCGGTCATGCGCCAAAGCATCATCCCTGGCCTTCTGCGCTCGGTTGCGCACAACCAGGCGCGCGGCGTGAAGAACATCCAGCTCTACGAGCAGGGCATGGTGTTCTACGCGCACGAGGGCAAAAAGCAGCCGAAGGAGCGTCGCAAGCTTGCCGGCGTCATGGCGGGCGCGTTTGCCGATGCGGGCTGGAATCAGCAGCCGGCGGCGTTCGACTTCTTCGACGGCAAGGGCGCCGTGGAAAACCTCATGCGCGAGCTGGCCATCCCGAAGGTTCGCTACAAGGCGCTTTCCGCTGACGAGGCTCCGCATTTGCAGCCTGGTCGCGCCGCGCAGGTGCTTACGGGCGGTACGGTGCTTGGCTGGGTTGGCGAGGTGCATCCTTTGGCTTGCTCTGCCTACGATGCGCAGGCGCCCGTTGTGGCGTTCGAACTTGACGTGGACGCGCTGGCGAAGGCTGCTCGCCCGGCGCGCGACTACGTTGACGTGCCCACGTTCCCCGCAGTGTCCATTGACCAGGCATTTGTGGTGGACGAGTCCGTTACGCACGAGCGCCTGGAGCAGTGCATGACGTCTGCTGGCGGCAAGCTTTTGTCCGATGTGCGTCTGTTCGACGTGTATCGCGACGAGGAGCGCATCGGCGCCGGCAAGAAGTCCATGGCGTATGCGCTGACGTATCGCGCAGCTGACCGCACGCTCACCAGCGAAGAGGTTGACAAGGCGCATGCGAAGCTTGTGAAGAAGGTCTGCGGCGCCACGGGGGCCGAGGTTCGCGGCTAGCTGTCTGCGGCAGCGCTGACTGCAGGTAGGACCGGCGCGGCTTGCGAAAAGCGAAACGAAGCGGAAAGCCGTCGAGCATTCGGCGGCTTTCCTTATTTGCGGCAGCGCGTTTTGCTGGGAGAGTGGCCGCAGTCTACTTTGCGCACGGCGTCTGTATTCGCGTGGTTTTAAGGTTTAGCCGAAGCTAACAGCGTTACAATAGGCCGCAAAACGAAAGGAAATCGCATGTACGACAATCTCAAAAGCCCCGGGCGCAACGACGAATGCTGGTGCGGCAGCGGGCGTAAGTATAAGAAGTGCCACCTTGATTCCGATGAGCGTCTGCAGGAGCTTTACGAGCAGGGTTTCGAAGTTCCGCAGCGCAGCCTGCTGAAAACCGCTGCAGATATCGAGGGCATCAAGAAAAGCGCGGCCATTAACATCGGCGTGCTTGATTACGTGGCCGAACGCATCGGGCCGGGCATTTCCACCGAGGAAATCGACAAGTGGATTTACGACTACACCGTCGAGCACGGCGGCATTCCTGCCGATTTGAACTACGAGGGTTATCCGAAAAGCGTGTGCACATCCATCAACGAAGTGGTGTGCCATGGAATCCCCTCGCCCGACGACGTGCTGAAAGACGGCGACATCGTTAACGTGGACTGCTCCACCATCCTCAACGGCTATTTCTCCGATTCGTCCCGCATGTTCTGCATCGGTAACGTTTCGGACGAGAAGCGCCGTTTGGTGGAGGAAACGAAGAAGGCGCTTGAGGCGGGCCTTGCCGCGGTCAAGCCGTGGGGGCTGCTCGGCGACGTGGGCGCTGCGGTTCACGAGTACGCGCACGCGCAGGGGTTCTCGGTTGTGCGCGAGTTCGGCGGCCACGGTATTGGGCTTGAGTTCCATGAAGACCCGTTCGTAAGCCACGTGTCCGAGCCGGGCACCGGCATGGTGCTTGCGCCGGGCAGCTGCTTCACCATCGAGCCCATGATCAATATGGGTGCGCATGACATCGACATGTCCGACCCGAACGGCTGGACGGTTCGCACAGCCGATCGCATGCCTTCCGCTCAGTGGGAGGTTCAGCTTGTGGTAACGGAAACGGGCTACGAGCTCCTGAGCTGGTAAGAAGCTGCTAGATGGCCTCTTTGGATTGAACCAGCATCCAAAGAGGCCATTTTTTTGCAATTTCATACGAACAAACGTACGTGTCTATGCTATACTAGCGCCATCGCATAAGAGCCAGTGCAAACGCTCCCCTATAACCGGGGGTTGTCCATAGATGGCAGCGGTGTTCCTCGCTGCCCGTACCACGTTTGCAAGATCCTCTTCACCCTTGGAACAGAATAAGTAGGTGTTCTCCATGGTCGAAATCGGCTCTCGCTCGTGCTGCTCTCATCCGCAGGCTTTGGTTGTTATAGCCGCCATTCCGTTGTGCCAGGCAAAAGCGCTGCAAAGTGTGCTGGAAGACGAGTGCCTTGATAATTGCTCCGGCGGCAGGCTCGGCAACATGTTGTGCAATGAAGATGTGTTCAGTGCTGATCAATGGTATGAACAGGAATTTCTCGATTGTCTGCCATTGCGATGTGCGTGCGTCATGGATTGCCAGGACGCCATCTGCCTCATGCAGGAGGTGGGCCATGTCGTGCTCTAAGTTGCTTTGGGATGAGCAGGTCCTCTCGCGCAAACAAGTTCCAACCGTCCAAGATGCCCTTGCGTGCTGCGATAAGCAAACGTTGCTCTATGTGGTAGAACGCACCTTTGCCTCGCGTATGCCTGGGTGGGAAACCGCAACGCCTCAGCAACGTCGAGTGGCGCGAAAGCGCATGGCCAGGGCGCTTGACGCCATGCGGCAATGCCAGGTCAAACGCAAAGAAGGCAAATCGTATTGCGTGTTTCCCCGGGAAGAATTCGTGGTGCACATCTCAGGTGGCCGAAGCGTCATAGAGCGCGTGCTGCAAGGGCGCGTGGTCGATGTGTCTTCTCGGCACAATTGCCCTGAAGGCGTACAGAATATGCTGACGTTTGGGTGCAAACCTTGGGCTGTTGCGCTTGCGTATCGTATCTGGCTTGAGGGCCCGTGGAATTGCCAGGAGCGCTATATGGTGCTGGCAAGCGTGTTTTGGCAGCTCACGCATCAGGGGTTTGAGGAACCTTGTGAACTTCCCCTAGAAAGCGAATCGCGCTCAAACGGTTTTTATCAGGTCTATGGCACATGCTCGCCGCTATCGTCAAAACCGCTTTGCGGGCCACGCGCTTTAGAGGCAAATTGCTATGGGTGGGATCGCATGCAAGATCGTGCTGTTTCACTTAATGAAGACTGCGTAAGCAAGGCGGAGTTCATGGGCCTTGGCGTTCCCGAGGCGCTTGAGGAAACGTACAAAGAAAGGCTTATCACTCGCGTTGCTCAGCTCAACAGCATCGGCCAGCAAGATCTTCAAGCGCGCGTCGTTCGCTTCTCGCAGCGCCTGCGCGCAGCATAAAAAGGCCGCCATAGCGGCGGCCTGAAATGCACTTTGAAAACGAAAGACTAGCCTTCAATTTCAACAAGCGTAATCTCGAAGTTAAGATCCTTGCCGGCAAGCTCGTGGTTCATGTCGAACGTCACAATGCCGTTTTCAATGCCCTGAACGAAAACGGGGAAAGGCTGACCGGTCGGGCCCTGCATGTACACGGTCTGGCCAACGGGAAGCTGGTCGCCATTGGGAATGTTCTCCAAGGGAATGCGCTGCACCAGTTCCTCGTTGCGCTCACCGTAGGCGTCGGCTGCGGGAATGTACACCGTTTTGGTTTCGCCTTGCTCCATGGTCTCAACGGCGGCGTCGAAACCGGGGATCATCTGTCCGGCCATGCACGTGAACTCCAACGGCTCGCCGCGGTCGAGGGAAGAGTCGAACTTCGTTCCGTCGTCCAAGGTGCCGGTGTAGTGAACCTTAACCTTTTTGCCCTTGTTGCTCATGGGTGTCTCCAATCGTTAGGTAAATGCTCGGTTCAGTCTACCCGAGTCTTCCGCCTTGTCCGTCACGAATTGCGGCGCGTTCGAAAAAGTTTCCGTTTCGTTGACCGTCGAAGAGCTTTAGCTCTCGGCGATATCGGCCAGGGTTGTGCGGTTTTGAACTAGTTGCATAAGCGGTTCAAGATACGTGGCATCTTCTGCTGAAAGGGCTTTTAGCGCAATGCCCATAATGCTGTCGCACAATTCCGCTGCAGGCTTTCCGTAAACAACGGCATCGTAGCCGTGCTGCATAAGTTCGTCCTTTGCGGCCTCAAAGCTTTCTGCGGTAACGCCCTCGAACAAAGTATCCAATGCATCAAGGCTGTTTTCGCTATAGAACAGCCCCTTGATCAGCGCTGCATAAGCAATGACATAGGGGGTGGGCATGGAGTCGGCAGGGCGAATCTCCAAGTAGGTCTTCAGGCGAACATCGGGGAACTGCATGGAAACAGCATGCTCGATTTCCTGGTTCGTCATGGTTTGGTTTGCGTAGATCTCGCCAAAGGTTTTTTCGCTGTAAGCCCAGCCGCCGTCCTGGGGCATCACTATGGCGGGGGTGTCCAAAACAAACTGGGCATAGCGCTCAAGCGTGAAGTCTTTGTTAAGCGCTCCCGGAACAAGTCCGCAGCGGTCGCGGTCTGTGTGCCTCCAAACGTCGGTTCTCATCAGCTTGTGTGTGCGGGGCTTCCCCTCAAATATGGGGGAGTTATCGCATATCAGGCTCAGCAACGGAACTAAGGCATACGCAAGGCGCATTTTCCGCAGGCAGTCATCAATGCTGGTGTAATCAATGGAAATCTGCGTAGAAGCGCTACCTCGCATCATGCAGGGGCCGTAAGAATCCTTTGCGCTCAGATAACGGTTCATGAAGTCGTATCGCTGTTTGGGGATAAGTTCGAGGCTTCGTGCGGTTGCGCTGGGGTGATATCCCTGCGCAACAATGCACATCCCGTTTTGCGCAAGCAGGTTTTGAAGCGTGTTCTCGTACGCTGAAAACACTTTGCTTGCATGCTCAAGCGTGTCGAACGGGCCTGCGGACAGCTCGACTTGCGCAGCGGGTTCGATGGTGATGGCTTCTCCGCGCCGTGCTACACCCAGAAGGTCGCCTTCGCTGTCTACGGTTTTTTCGGGGTAGCTTTCGGAAAGCTGCGAAAGCAGCCAGGCAACGCCATGCTCCTCGCTGTACGACACGGGCGAGTTGTCGTTGCGTACAACAATTTGCTCAAGCTCTATGCCAAGCTTTCCGTGGCTTCCATGAGGTTTGATGCCGCTTTCGAAAAAGCGGACCAATGCATCGATATTGCTTTGTCTTGCAGGCTGCGACATGGGACAATGCTCGGTTTCGTCGCTAGATTGGCGGGCTGTAGTATTCATGAAACAAGCTCCTTAGCCGGTAATATCGCTGCAATAATACGACACTTTGGATACAATAAACCCTCAGTCGGCAGCCTTTGTAGGTAATCTGACACTATGAACTGTTCTATTTGATGAAGATGAAGACGGGGCCGGGTTTGGACGTGCATATCACAAAAAGAACAGCGCTTTTGTTGCTGCTCGACATCGTTGCTACGTATATTTCGTATTGGCTTGCTTCCATCCTCACGAACGTGAAGGGTGAAGTGTTCGTCAACAACGAGATTTACTTCGTTCTTGGCATTCTGGCATGCATCAATGTGCTGGTGCTTGCTGCATTTCGCTTGTACAACAACCTCTGGGAATACGCCAGCATTGACGAGGTCGTTCAAATCGTGGGGGCAACGGTGCTTGGCACCCTTGGAGGCGCCGCGTTCCTGTGGATTATCGGCACGCGGCTTCCCATCAGGGTGTTTGTCGTATCGTGCTTTTTGCTGATTTTCTTCATGGGCGGCATGCGGTTTATATTCCGTTATATGCGCCAAAAGGGGCGCGCCTTCGTGTCGTCGCAGCGCACGTGCGATCGTCCTCGTACGCTTGTTGTCGGCGCGGGCGAAACGGGTTCCTTGGCAATCGGGCGCATGGCGTCGAAAGACCCGCTGATGCCCGGTATTCCCATCATCGCAACGGATGATGATCCCGCAAAGCGTGGTCAGCGCATTCACGGCGTTAAGGTTGGCGGGTCAACCAAAGACATCGTTGATTTGGTCGATCGCTACGACATCCAACAAATCGTCGTTGCCATTCCGTCGTCTACGCCTGAAGAGCGCAAGCGCATTTACGGCGAATGCACGAAAACCGATTGCCGTTTGCGCACGCTTCCGAACGTACGCGCCCTGTCCCTTGACGAAATCGGCGACGTTAGTCTGCGCGATGTTGACGTTGCAGACCTGCTTGGTCGCGAGGAAATCGTTTTGAACACGCGTGCGGTTTCGGGCTATATCGCGGGGGAAACGGTGCTTGTCACCGGCGGCGGCGGCTCTATTGGCAGTGAACTGTGCCGGCAGCTTTGCACGGTTGCGCCTGCGCGCATCATCATTTTCGACATCTACGAGAACGATGCCTACATGCTGCGCAACGAGTTGCTTTCCGAATACAGCGACATCGAGATCATCATTGAAATCGGCAACGTGTGTGACATCGATCGCGTAAACGAGGTATTTGCGAAGTATCGTCCCGGCGCGGTGTTCCATGCGGCGGCTCACAAGCACGTTCCGCTTATGGAGCACTGCCCCCGAGAGGCGGTGCACAATAACGTTTTCGGCACTCTTAACGTTGTTCGTGCTGCCGATGCATACGGCGCTGCTCGATTCATCTTCATCTCCACCGATAAAGCGGTGAATCCCACTAGCGTCATGGGCGCAACGAAGCGCATGGGCGAGATGGTCGTTCAGTACTATGCCCATTCTTCGAAAACCATCTTCACGGCCGTCCGGTTCGGCAACGTACTTGGCTCGAACGGCAGCGTCATCCCCGTATTCCAGCGGCAGATCGCTGCGGGTGGCCCTGTTACCGTTACGCATCCCGATATCGAGCGCTTCTTCATGACCATCCCCGAAGCGTCGCGTCTTGTCATCCAGGCGGGAGGCATGGCTCGCGGGGGCGAAATCTTCATTCTCGATATGGGCGAGCCCGTGAAGATCGTTGATTTGGCAAAAGGTTTGATTCAGTTGCAAGGTCTCATGCCTGACGTCGACATCAAAATCGAGTTTACGGGCTTGCGCGAAGGTGAGAAGATGTACGAGGAACTGCTCATGGACGAGGAGAGCACGCTTCCTACTGATAACCAGTCCATCATGATTTCAACGGGGCAGGAAATCAGCTACGATCAGGTTGCCGCAAAGCTCGATGAGCTTGAGAACGCATTATCAGCAACCGATGAGGAAGCGATTCGCATGCTCGAACAGGCGGTCCCAACGTATCATTACACCTCGAACGGGAAGGGTATCGTATGAGCATCAAATGCGGCATTGTGGGAGCGGCGGGCTTCGCCGGCGTCGAACTGATTCGCGTGGCGCTTCGGCACCCTGAGTTCGAGTTGGTTGCGGTAACTTCTAACGAACTGGCAGGAACGCCTGTTGCGAAGGAGTACCCGTGCTTTACGGGCGCAACGGATTTGGTGTTCACGAAACACGACGATCCCGCAATCGATGAGTGCGACCTCGTGTTTCTTGCTGTTCCCCATACGGCGGCAATGGCAATGGCTCCGAAAATCGTCAACCGCGGCGGCGTGGTGGTCGATATCTCGGCAGACTTTCGCTTGAAAGACCCCGCGGTTTACGAGCAATGGTACAAAGTCCCTCATACGCAAACCGAACTTCTGAAACGCGCAGCATTTGGCTTGCCTGAGCTGTTCCCCGATGATCTTGCGCGCGCGGCGCAGGAAAGGGCGCAGGGTAAAGGCGCTCTGGTCGGTTGCGCTGGCTGCTATCCTACGGCAACGTCGCTTGCCGCCGCTCCTGCGGTGCGCATGGGCCTTGTTGCCGACAACGCGCCGGTTGTGGTTGATGCAATCTCTGGCGTCACGGGTGCTGGCAAAAAGGCAACGGCACGCACTCATTTTTGCTTTGCCGATGAAAACCTTGAAGCATACGGCGTTGCCACGCATCGCCATACGCCGGAAATCGAGCAAATTTTGGGCATTCCCGGCAGGCTGGTGTTTACGCCGCATCTGGCTCCGTTGAACAGGGGCCTGCTTTCAACGGTCAATCTGCCCCTTGCGGCGGATGCAACTCGAGATGCCCAAGAAATCATCGAGCAATATAAGCGCTATTACCAGGACAGCACTTTTGTCACGGTGCTCGATAAGGGCGTTATGCCGAAAACGTCGTCGGTCGTGGGCACGAATTGCGCCCATATCGGCTTGGCCGTCAATGAGCGCGTAGGAATGCTTATTGCCGTCGGTGCAATCGATAATCTGGGCAAAGGCGCGGCGGATCAAGCCGTTCAGTGCGCCAACATCGTTTGGGGATTGCCCGAAAACCTTGGCCTTGATACAGTGGCAGTTCCGGTGTAGGGGATTTATTGTTGCGGGGCTTTAGGCTCCGGGAGAGAAGCGCATTATGATGAATTCCGTTCCCTCTTCAGGTTCCGAAGCGGATGTCGCGCCATTAGGAAACGCAAGTACGGCCGAGCGCTATGCCGACTTGCCGTTTCTCCCGAATGGCGGAGTGGCATCTGCAAAAGGGTTTAAGGCTTGTGGCATCCATGCAGGTTTCCGTGCTGATCCAAAGCGGTTGGATTTTGCGCTGGTTGCCGCAGACCAGCCGGCGGCATGCGCTGCCGTGTTCACCACGAACGTGTTCTGCTCGGCGCCGGTAACGGTGTCTAAGGAACGCTTGGGCGGCGTTGGGTACGGAACAGTCCGTGCGGTAGCTATCAACTCTGGTATTGCGAATGCGGCCACGGGGGATAAGGGCCTCGATACCGCTCGTCAATCATCGGCAATCGTGGCAGATGCGCTTGGTTGCCCGGCAGAAGAAGTGCTGGTGGCTTCAACGGGCGTTATCGGCCAGCATCTTCAGATGGAGCCGTTCGAAACGGGGTCCGAGAAGGCGGTTTCCGCTCTCTCGTCTGCTGGCGGCCATGACGCGGCTTGCGCCATCATGACAACGGACACGCATCCGAAAGAATATGCCGTTTCCTTCAGTGGTTCTGGCATCGGTTACGAAGGCTGTTCGTTTACCGTTGGAGGCATGGCCAAAGGGTCTGGCATGATTATGCCGAACATGGCAACGATGATTTCCGTTATCACCACCGATGCTCCTATTGCGGCAAATGATCTGCATACGGCGCTTAAAGCGGCGGTTGACATGAGCTTCAATAAAATCACTGTCGATTCAGACACGTCTACGAACGATTCCTGTTTCTTGTTGGCAAGCGGAGAAGCCGCTAAGCCGGGTGCTGCCTACATGGTTCCTGGAACCCCGGCTTTCTCGGCGTTCGAGCACGCGCTTCGCACCGTTTGCATCGCGCTTGCTCGCACGATGGCAACTGATGGCGAAGGGGCAACGCGCCTTATCACCGTTAACGTTGCTGGCGCGAAAACCGTCGAAGACGCCGATGCGGCTGCGCGAACGGTTGCGAACTCACCCCTGGTGAAAACGGCTATTTATGGGCACGATGCCAATTGGGGCCGCATTGCCGCTGCACTTGGACGATCGGGCGCAGCATTCGATCAGGAGTCGGTTGGTATCGACATCATGGGCCTGCCGGTGTGCCGTCAGGGTTTGACGGTTCCCTTCGACGAGGAAGAGGCGCTTCGACGATTCGAGTCGCCTGATGTGGTTATTGATATCAATCTCGGCGCAGGCGACGAAGCTACAACTATGTGGACGTGCGACTTCTCGCATGAATATGTCACGATTAACGGAGATTATCGCTCATGAAATACGCAAAAGACACGCGCCCCGAGGGCGCTTCCATTGAGGCAGCTGAAATCCTTGTTGAGGCTTTGCCTTGGATTAAAAACATCACTGGCAAAACCGTTGTCATCAAGTACGGCGGTTCGGCTATGGTCGACGAGAAGCTACGCGCCGATGTCATGAGCGACATCGTGCTGCTGAAAATCGTTGGCGTCAATCCGGTCATCGTTCACGGTGGCGGCAATGCCATTTCTCGTGCTATGGATATGCTGAACCTTCCGGTCGAGTTCAAGGATGGTCAGCGAGTCACGTCCCCTGAAGCTATGAACGTGGTTCGCACGGTGCTGATGGGCGAAGTGAATCAAGAGCTCGTCGAAGCGCTTAATCGTCATGGCAATTTCGCCGTGGGCGTATCGGGTGCGGATGCTGGCGTCATTGTTGCGGAGCAGGCAAGCCCCGAGCTGGGCCGTGTTGGTCGCATCACGCGAATCAATCGCCCCTTGCTGGACGACCTGGTTTCTTCCGACTACATTCCCGTTATCGCGTCGGTCGCCCTTGGCGAGGACGGTGGCTTCTACAACGTGAACGCGGATATGGTGGCGGGCCACATTGCTGCTGCGATTGGCGCTCACAAGGTGGTGTTCCTCACCGACGTTGACGGCCTGTATGAAAACTTCGAGGACAAAAGTTCGCTCATTTCCAACCTTACGGTCTTTGAGGCGCGTTACATGGTTGAGAACAACGTGGTTTCTACGGGCATGATTCCCAAGCTAAAGTCATGCATTCATGCACTTGAAAACGGTGTTCAGCGAGCTCACATTATCAACGGAACCACGCCTCATTCGCTGCTGCTTGAACTTTTGACCAGCACAGGCGTTGGCACCACCATGCATTCAACGGAAGAAGCGTACCGGTTCGATAACCACCCTCTGGGCAAGTTCGCTTCAAAGCTGCTTGAGAATCGCGACCAAAGTCAACCTGCGCAATCCACGCAAAGCAGCCAGAATCGTTAGCAAGCACTTGCAGGCGCACACTATTAGGAAGAGCGAATCAAATGTCTTTAGCTGAACAGCAAAAACTTGAATCTCAATACGTCATGCATACCTTTGGGCGCAAGCCAGTCGAGCTTGTTTCTGGAAAGGGAATGGTGGTCGAAGACGCCGACGGCAATAGCTACCTCGACTTCATTGCGGGTATCGGTGTCTGCTGCTTGGGCCACTGCCACCCGGCAATTGTCGATGCTTTGCAAAAGCAGACCGAACGCCTTATGCACGTAAGCAACTATTACTACATCGAGGGCCGTGGTCAGCTTGCTCGCCAGCTTTCGGCGCTGCTTAATGGCGGGGATGCCGATGCTCCCGAGCCGTGGCAGACGTTCTTTGCCAATTCCGGTGCAGAAGCCAACGAGTGTGCAATCAAGCTGGCGCGCCTGTACGCGCGCAAAAGCGCCGAGGAGAAAGCTCGCGAAGCTGGTGCGTCTGATGAGCAGGCAAAGCAAGCCTTTGAGGCGGCTCCGCGCACTATCGTCGTCCTTGATCGCAGCTTCCATGGTCGTACGCTTGCCACGCTTGCCGCAACGGCTCAGCCGGCAAAGCAGGAGGCATTTCAGCCTCTGCCCGGTGGCTTTGTGAGCACGCCCATAAACGATGTTGACGCGCTCAAAGCTTTGTTCGAACAGCAGGGTGCTGGCATTTGCGCTGTTATGCTCGAATGCATTCAGGGCGAAAGCGGCGTTCATCTTTGCACGCAGGAATTCCTGCAGGCCGTTCGCGACCTGACGAACCAGTACGGTGCGCTTATGGTGTGCGACGAGGTTCAGACGGGCATCTATCGTTGTGGAGCTCCGTTTGCTTTCCAGCATTTCGGCGTTACGCCCGACATCGTCACCATGGCAAAGGGTATTGCGGCAGGCATGCCGATGGGAGCGTGCGCGGCGCCTCGCCACATCGCCGAAGCCTTCCAGCCCGGCGATCACGGCACCACGTTCGGCGGCAGCTGTCTTGCCATTGCGGCGGCGCAGGCAACGCTGAACACCCTTGCGGATGGCTTCACTCAGCATGTCAACGAGGTTGGTGCCTATATGAGGGAAAAGCTTGCTACGGTGCCTCATGTGAAAGAGGTGCGCGGCGTGGGCTTTATGAACGCTGTCGATCTTGACGAAAGCGTTGATGCTCCTGCATTGGTTACGGCGGCACTGAAAGAAGGGCTGCTTCTGAATGCGACGGGTGCACATACGTTGCGCTTCCTTCCTCCGCTCGTGTGTGAAAAATCGGACATCGACACCATGGTGCAGCGCCTGAGCGCGATGCTGTAACGCGTTTCCGCATAATCTCAATAAGGCCCGGTCGACCTTCGTTACTGGTTTGGCCGGGCCATTTTGCGCAATGCTGTTATTGGGATGCGGCAAAACTGGTAAACTGAAGTGCGCAAACCACACGTTTTTCTATTTTCATCGTCAATACAACCACTTCTTGCGGTATCATCTATTGCATATTCCGTTTGTGGCTTGCACTATATTGCATAACGCAAAAGGATATTGCAGGAAACCGTATACGATGTCCTATCCATAGGACAGAGAGCATTCAGGCATGAGAAAACGGCAACAACGACATGACGTTATTCGCGATATCATTCGCGAAAACAATGTCAAAACGCAGCGCGATCTTGCAAGCCAGCTGCAGGCTGCCGGCTATGAGTGCACTCAGGCCACCATCTCTCGTGACATTATGGATATGGGTCTCGTTAAATCTCGGGAAGGCTATTACGTCCTTCCCGAGGAAATGCGTCTTCAGCGCATGGTTTCCGAATTGGTCGAAGAGGTGCACGTAGCAGGCAATATGGTGGTTGTGAAAACGTTTTCCGGCGGTGCTGCCGGCGTTTCCGCTGCTCTTGATAAAGCTTGCTTGCGTGGCGCGCTTGGCACCGTTGCCGGCGACAACACCATTATGATTGCTGCAGAAAGCCCCGAGGCTGCAATCGAGGTCAAAAAAGCCATCGACCGTCTGCGACGACGATAGTCGCATAGCATCCGTCGCGAGAACGGTCACTCTCGCATACCCATGTTTGTTACAAGCTGTTACGTTGTTAGTTTGCGCCAAATATCTGTCGTAGACTGCTGCAAGCGGTGTGCCAAGGGACAGCTGTCCTTCTGGCGCCGCTAGAAAACCTGTTATCAGCTGCCTGGCATTCCGGGGCATGTCTGCGCAACGCGGCAAGCGTGGGAAACGTGTTGTCAATTAAGCCGAACATACGGAAGGATTTTTTATCATGGCTGAGCAAAGGGAAAAGGTTGTCCTTGCATATTCTGGCGGTTTGGACACGTCATGCTGCATCAAGTGGTTGCAGGACGAGAAAAACCTCGACGTTATCGCCGTTGTGGGTGATGTGGGGCAGGAGCATGACGGCCTGGAGAAAATCAAGCAGAAGGCCCTGCGCGTCGGCGCGCTCGATTGCCTGGTCGTTGACATGCGTCAGATGTTCGCTCAGGAGTATCTGACGAAGGCATTGGCTGCAAATGCCATGTATGAGAACAAATATCCCCTGGTGTCTGCGCTGTCCCGTCCGCTGATTTCCAAGCACTTGGTGGACGCCGCTCACAAGTTCGGTGCAAAGTACGTTGCTCATGGTTGCACGGGCAAGGGCAATGATCAGGTTCGTTTCGAATCAAGCATCACTATGCTCGACCCGTCTCTTGAGATTCTCGCTCCCGTGCGTGAGTGGGACTTGCTGACGCGCCCCGATGAAATCGAGTGGGCTGAAAAGCATGGCGTTGAAGTGGGTGCCACGAAGGATTCCCCGTATTCTATTGATGACAACCTGTGGGGTCGCGCTATCGAGTGCGGCGTGCTGGAGGACCCGTGGGCCGAGCCGCCGACGGACATCTACACCATGACCACGGACCCCACGAAGGCTCCCGACGAGCCCGAGTACGTTGAGCTGACGTTTGCCCGTGGCGTTCCCTATGCCATCAACGGCAACCAGAAAAGCTATCTGGGCATTATTTACGAATTGAACGCTATTGCCGGCAAGCACGGCTATGGCCGCATCGACATGGTTGAGAACCGCCTGGTGGGCGTGAAAAGCCGTGAGTGCTATGAGGCGCCGGCCGCCATGGCACTGATTCTTGCGCACAAAGCGCTGGAAGATTTGGTGCTCGAGCGCGAAGTGCTGCACAACAAGCTTGACCTTGAGCAGACGTGGGCTCGCTGCGTGTACAACGGCCAGTGGTTCTCGCCTTTGAAGGAGGCTATCGACGCATTTATGGCCTCCACCCAGCGCTGCCTGTACGGCTCGGTGCGCCTGAAGTTCTACAAGGGTTCTTGCACGGTTGTTGGCCGCAAGTCCGCATACTCGCTGTATGATCAGTCCTTGGCAACTTACGACAAGGGCGACACGTTCAACCGCAGCGCCGCTGAAGGCTTTATCCAGATCCAGACGCTTTCCACCAGGACGTGGGCGGTCAATCGCCGCAAGGAAGGCGCTCCTGCTGAGCTGTTCGACGCCCAGAACCAGCAAGGTCCCCTGAAGCGCGGCCGCTACGAGGACGTTACTCCTCTGTGGCGTCAGGCCGAAAAGCCCGCTGCAAACAAGGAAACGGAGTAGTCCCATGGCTTTATGGTCGGGACGTTTCACTGAAAACGTAAGCGAATTTACGCAGCGCTTTGGCGCTTCCTTGCCGGTTGACAAGGCTTTGTATGCTCAGGATATCGCCGGCTCGAAAGCGCATGCGCACATGCTGGCGAAGGTCGGCGTCATTTCGCATGAAGACGCTGATGCCATTGATTCCGGTCTCGAGCGCGTGAAGAATCGCATAGAGTCGGGGGACTTCACGTTCGACATTAACGATGAAGACATTCACATGTCCGTCGAACGAGCTTTGACGGCGGACATCGGCGATGCGGGCGCACGTCTCCATACCGGAAGAAGCCGCAACGACCAGGTGGCAACAGACACGCGTTTGTTTGCGAAAAAGCGCGCGCATGACCTCATGCACGCCAACGTTGCGCTGCGTCATGCGCTCGTTGAGCAAGCCGAGAAGCACTTCGACGTCATTTTGCCTGGCTATACGCATATGCAGCATGCCCAACCGGTGTTGTTCTCGCATCATATGCTTGCCTACGTGTGGATGCTTACGCGCGATTTCGAGCGTCTTGCGGCAGCTGAGCGCGCGGCGGATGCAAGTCCGCTTGGCGCGGCAGCGCTGGCCGGAACCACCTATCCGCTCGACCGCCAGATGACGGCGGCGGAGCTTGGCTTCAGTAAGGTAATCCCCAATTCGCTTGATGCTGTTTCTGATCGCGATTTCTTGCTCGATCTTGATTATGCCTGCGCGGTAAGTTGCATGCACCTGTCGCGCTTATGCGAAGAGCTTGTGCTGTGGTCAACGTCGGAGTTCGGTTTCATTGAGCTGTCGGACTCCTTCTCAACGGGGTCGTCCATTATGCCCCAGAAGAAAAACCCCGATTTCGCCGAACTCATTCGTGGCAAAACAGGGCGCGTCGTCGGCAATCTGGTTTCGCTGCTGGTTACCATGAAGGCGTTGCCGCTTGCCTACAACAAAGACTTGCAGGAAGACAAGTACGGCGTCATCGACTCGGCAAAAACGCTAGAGGACTGCTTGCAGTGCGCTGCCGGAATGATTGAGACCATGCAGATCAAACCGGACAGCATGATGGCGCAGGCGAAGAAGGGCCACCTGGCCGCAACGGACGTTGCTGACTATCTGGCAAAGAAGGGCCTGCCGTTCCGCCATGCTCACGAAGTGGTTGGTCGCCTCGTGCTGTTATGCGAACAGCGAGGTTGCAACCTCGATGACTTGTCCCTTGAAGACTTCAAGGCAGCAAGTCCGCTGTTCGAGGAAGATATTACGTCTGCGTTGGACCTGGAAAGCATCGTGAAGGCCCGAACAACGGAAGGCGGAACAGGCAACAGCGTTGTTCGTCAACAGCTTGATCAGGCAAAAACCGTGCTTGCAAATGACGAAGCTTCTTTGTAAATAACGGCATCTTGCAAAAGCTCAAGAGCATCAGATCCCAATAAAGGCCTTGAAGCCGCTAAATCATCGGCGGCTTCAAGGCCTTCTCTTACTTTTTTGCTACGAACTTGTGTGCTTTGAATTCTGATTTTCCCCCGATGGTACAATGAGCCGAGTTTTGGAGGTGGTTTGTGGCTTCTCGATCGATAAAGAGCAGGCCGAGCATTAAGAAAAAGCACCCCGTTGTTGGTGTGCTTGCGGTGCTTAGCGTTCTTGTTGCGTGTTGTGTTGCGGGCGCTATCGGTGTGTTCGCGCTTTGCAATTCATGGATAGGCGATCTTAGCGATTACGATGTCTCGGAGGTTTCCGAGCTCAATTCCGCCATGCCTACAACTGTGCTGGCTTCTGATGAAACGACTCAGCTTGCGCGCTTTCAAGTGGAAAACCGCGACCCTGTTGAGCTTGATGGTATCAGCAAATATGTTTTGCAGGGTACAGTTGCCACGGAGGATGAACGTTTTTACGAGCACGGTGGCTTCGATTTAGTCGGCATTGCGCGTGCGGCGTTCGTTACGCTTACCGGTTCCGGTCGAGAGGGCGCATCGACAATCACGCAGCAGTTCATTCGCAATACCATTTTGTCTGACGAGATGAACGACATTTCGCTGAAGCGTAAAGTGCGCGAAATGTACCTGTCCGTTAAGCTTGAAGAGCAGTATTCCAAAAACGATATCCTGCTCATGTATCTCAATACCGTGAATTATGGGTCTGGCGCATACGGCATTCAGGCGGCGTCGCAGCGCTATTTTTCTAAAGACGCCACAGACTTAACGCTTGCCGAAGCGGCAGCGTTGGTTGGTATTCCTCAGTCTCCCACGTATAACAATCCTATCGATTATCCCGACAACTGCTTTGCGCGCCGAAATCTTGTGCTCGATCGCATGCTTTCGAACGGATATATATCGCAAGAGGAGCATGATGCGGCGAAGGCGGAGGCTCTGGTGCTGAATCCGTCCACGCCTACATCCGACGGCATTGAAAAATACCCTTACTTCACTAGCTACGTGAAAAACGTGCTTTCCGATCAGTATTCCCAGCTTGACGTGTTTAAGGGTGGGCTGACAGTTGTCACCTCGCTTGACATCGACACGCAAGAGGCGGCGGAATCGGCCATTCGTGCCAAGGAAAATGCACTTGGCGAAGCCATTAGCGGATCGATGGTTGCCATTGACCCCGACAATGGGTTTATTCGAGCCCTGGTAGGCGGCAAAGATTGGGAAACGCAGAAGACGAATCTTGCAACAGGCGAAGGCACCAACGGGGGACGTCCTTGCGGATCGGCCTTTAAAACGTTTACGCTTATCGCTTCACTTGAGGAAGGTATTGATCCTCAAACCATGGTTGATTGTTCATCGCCTGCGGTTATTCCCGACACCGATTACGACAATAGCAATCCGCTGCAAAACTACGACAACAACAATTATGGTACGCGCAGCATCGCTCGTGCATTTGCTGTATCGTCGAATACGGGTTTCGTCCGACTTCAGATGGCGCTTGGCACTCAGAAGGTTATTGGTGTGGCTAAGAAGATGGGCATAACCTCAACGCTGAACGCCAACCCTTCGCTTACGCTGGGCCAGTCGAACGTCACCATGCTTGACATGGCCGATGCATATGCGTGCATTGCGAACGGTGGGACGCGCTATGATGCTCAGCCGATCATGAAGATTTACGACAGCAAGAACAATCTTATCGTCGACAACACGAACCCAGCGGGCACGCAGGTTATCTCCGCTGAAGTAGCCCATGCCGCTACCGAGGTTATGAAGGGCGTTGTGAACACTTCTGAAGGTACCGGCACACTTGCAAAGCTCGACAACGGTCAGGCAGTTGCTGCGAAGACGGGTACTTCTAGCGAATATCACGATATTACGTTTTGCGGCATCACCCCGCAGCTTTCTGTGGCAATTTGGTTTGGCGACCCATCGAACACCGAAACCATTCCTTCGAATGTGAACGCGGCCGATGTCTTCCATAATTTCATGACAGCTGCGCTTTATGGGCAGGCAACGGAAAGCTTTCCCTCGGCGGCCGATCCTTCCTACAAACCGTTCTCGAACGCAACGTATCACGTTGGTTCAAGCTGGAGCGGCTCAAGCGGCTACAACACCAATTCCTGGTCAAACTCCACAGGCAACTCCGGCTCTTATGGCTCAAATGCGAATGGAACGGGAACCGGTGATGCTAATAACTACGGAAATGACTCTACAGGTGGTTCAACCTCCGGCACGGGTTCGGGTACTGGTGCTGGCGTAGGTGCCGGTACGGGAACGTCTGGGGGAACCGGAGCCGGTGCAGGAACAGGTGCGGGCACTGGCGCAGGAGCGTCGAACGGTGCAGCAGCTGGTGGTTCCGGCAATTCGGGAGGAACCTCAACTGGCGCTACTGGTGCTGGTAGCTCGGGAGCCTAATAGCTTTTGTTTGATTTGTCATCAGATAGGAACGATATGAAACTTCAGACTCTTTCGAAAGCGATAGCGCTGGCTAGTGCTGGAATCCTCGGTATGGGTGTTCTCGGCGGATGCGCCGCGCAGCAGACGTCTGCCGTTACCGAAGCGCAATCCGAAAATCGTGCGTACATGACGCAAGTCAACCAAACTATGGAAACGCTGAAGGACAGGCTCGCCAGTTTTTCGGATGCCGTATCCCGTGGCGATGTGGTGAACATGCGCACGCAAGCTGATAACGCCTTCAAGGCGCTGGACTCTTTGAGCTCGCAAGATGCTCCTGATTCATTGAAGGACATCAAGCAGCAGTATGTTGATGGCTGCGCCGACCTTGAAACGGCGCTCAGCGACTACGTGACCCTTTATGCGGAAATCGACAGTGCAACCGACACTCAACCGTTCGACTGGTCTTCGTATGACGAACGGCTCGCCGCTATCCAGTCTTCGTACGACTCTGGTATCGCAAAGCTGGAGGCGGGAGACAAGGCTGCGGCAGACTTGAACGGCTAGACAGTTTCGCTCAAGCAGTTGCGACTCTATCAAACAGTCAAAGAGAAGGGCGCCTCGCAAGCAAGCGAGGTGCCCTTCTCGGCGTTTTGCGACGGCGCGCAGCAGGGGGTGACCATCAGCGAGAATACCAAACACGGTCGCATGGAAGAATGACGGCTACGAAGTTTTCGGCCCCGTTGAAAGCACGATCACTATCATTCCGTCGCTTGCCACGTATTGACGAATCACCGTATCCTTTGCAACCGTTCCGGAATATTCGGTCACGTAGCCAGCCTTCCAGTCTGCCAGCAGGGTTTTCGCTTCGGTAAGCGTTTTGCCCATGGTGTCAGGTGGCGTGCCTGCATCGTCTGAATTTGCGGTTTTCGATCCTTCCGAAATGCTTGTCGGGGTTTGCGAATCAGGGGCTTCTGCAGCGTCCTCGTCGGCCCCAAGCTTCGCTTTTTGCGTCTCATTGAACGCGTTGTTGTACGAGGGGTCTTTTGTTTCGGGGAATTGCTCGATGCTTCTGCCGGAAGTTGCCTGGTCCATGAAATCTTTCCAAAGCGCATTGCAGTTCAGCTGTTCACCCGATGAGATGCTTCCTGCGGGGTTGCCGATCCACGTAGCAACGGAGAGCGAAGGTGTATAGCCCACAAGCCAGTGATCGGCAAAATCCGTAGATGTTCCGGTCTTTCCCGCTACCGGCTGTCCGCTTTCCAATTTGGCGCCTTGCGCGGTTCCATCGCTTGCTTCAAATACTTGGCGAAGGGACTTCGTCGTTGCCCCGGCAACTTCTTCGCTAATTACGCGCTCGGAAGAATCTTGCGCTTCGTAGATAACGCTGCCGTCTTTATCTTCGATTTTGGTGATAACCAAAGGCGTGCGCTTTACGCCACCGCTGGCAAGCGTTGCGTACGCGCTGGCCATGTCAAGTGGCGTCACGCTCGCAACGCCAAGTGTTGTGGTGTAAACGGTTGAAAGCGGCGACGTTACTCCAAGTCGTTTAGCCATGTCGTTAGTGGCAGCTTGTCCAATTTCTTCGGAAAGGCGTAGGTATCCGGTATTCGACGACACGGCGGTTGCGCTCTCGATGCTTCGAATGCCGTAGTCAATGTTCGCGAAATTCTCGAAGGCTTGTTCTTTACCGTCAATCTCTTTTGTCATCGGTGAGGTGCAGTCGATGCGGGTTTTCGGCGAGATGCCTTTCTCAATGGCGGCGGCAAGTGTGAATGCCTTGAACGTCGAGCCTGCCTGACGGCCCGATCCGCCCGTACCCGTGGCAATATTTACCTGGCTAGATTTGTAGTCTCCACCGCCAACCATAGCCTTGACTTGGCCGGTCTTAGGGTCAATGGCAACAAGCGCGGTATCAAGCTCGCTGCTCATACGGGCGCGCTGCGCATCGCATGCGGCTTCCGCTTTGTCTTGCAACGTTGTATCAAGCGTCGTGTAAATAGTCAGCCCGCCTTCAAACAGGTCGGCATATGAGCATCCGTAAGGATTGTTCTCCTCCATAAGCAAGCTGCGTACATAGCTGGTGAAGTAGGGGTAGGCGTAAATGCCGTCTTCGGGTACCTCGGGAGCCAAGTTAAGTCCCAGCGGCTCAGCCTGTGCCGCATCGTGCTCTTCTTGCGAGATATCGCCTGCGGAAAGCATGCGATCAAGCACCAAATTCCGTCGCGAAAGGCAGGCATCGGGGTATGTCTTCGGGTTCAAGAACGTGGGGGATTGCGGAATACCGGCAAGTGTTGCCGCCTGCGCAATCGTCAAGTTGGCAGCAGTCGTTTGGAAATAATTCTCCGCCGCCGCCTCGATGCCGTAGCAGCCGTCACCGTAGTTGACGGTGTTCAGGTACATCATCAGCAGCTCGTCTTTGCTGTATTCCTTTTCCATGTTCAGCGCCAGCTGAGCTTCGCGGATTTTTCGCTCGATCGAGATGTCGTTCGCTTCCTGCGTCAGCAACGTGTTGCGCACAAGCTGCTGCGTAATGGTGGAGGCGCCTTCCAGGCTGCCGCCCGCAAGGTTGTTCACGAGCGCGCGAGCGATGCCCGGCAGGTCAACGCCATTGTGCTCGTAGAATCGAACATCCTCGGTATCAACGGTGGCATGCTTGACGTAGTCGGAAACTTCGTCCGACTCAACGGGGTCGCGCTTTTCCAGCTGGAATTCCGCAAGCGTGGTCGTTCCATCTCCCGCATACATCACCGATTCTTGCGCATGGCTCGTAAAGGCGGTGTTATCGATGCTGGGCAAATCTTCGGTCCAGCCGTTCATGACGCGTAAAGCCCCTTGAATGCCCCAATAGCCCACGAAGCAAGTGCTCGCCAGAGCTACAAGGATCATCCAGGGGATGGCATGGGTGCGCATTTCGCGCTGTTTTCGTCTTAGTTTCATTGCTCGATTATACTACCCTCACATTATTTCTATTCGACGTACGGCGGCATCCAGCGGCATTGCAAAACTCGCCTTGCCCTGCGCCCGGGCGTATACGGGGGTTGTTTTATGAATCGTGAAGTGGAATTGCTGGCGCCAGCTGGCGGCATGGCGGCGTTTCATGCCGCAATTCAGGGCGGTGCCGATGCGGTCTATCTGGGCTTGCAGTCGTTTAACGCTCGGCGCGGCGCTGACAATTTCACGTTGGAAACGTTTGCGGATGCTTGCGCGTACGCTCACCTGCGCGGCGTCAACGTGTACGTTACGCTGAACACGGCAATTCTGCCGAACGAGGTCAACGATGCGCTTGAAACCGCTCGCCAGGCATATCGTGCCGGCGCAGACGCGTTCATCGTCCAGGACATCGGCATCGCCTCCGAGCTGGTGCGCACGCTCCCGCAGGCACGCCTGCACGTGTCAACGCAAATGAACACGCACAATGAAGCCGGCGTTCGCGCGGCGGCAGAACTTGGCGCCAAGCGCATCACGCTTGCGCGCGAACTATCGCTTCCTGAAATCGAGCACCTGGTGGGCGTGGCAGACGAACTCGGCGTCGAAATCGAAACATTTGCGCATGGTGCGCTTTGCGTGTGCTATTCGGGCCAGTGCTTCATGTCGTCGCTCATCGGCGGGCGTTCGGCGAACCGCGGTCTTTGCGCGCAGGCTTGCCGTCTGCCGTACACGCTGCACAACGTCGCGAAAAACAAGCCGCTTCCCGCGCCGGGCGAGCACCTGCTCTCTCCGCAGGACCTATGCACTATCGACTTGCTTCCCGATCTGGTACGCGCAGGGGTTTCGTCGCTGAAAATTGAAGGTCGCATGAAGTCGCCCGAGTATGTGCTTGCGGTTACGCAGGTATATCGCGAAGTGCTCGATCGCGTGCTGACAGCGCGCGATGCGGCGCAAGAAAGCGACAGCGCGTCATGGGCTGCGCAGCCTGCAACGGAAGAAGAGCATCAGAAGCTGGCCGAAGCATTCTCCCGCGGCTTCACCACCGCCTACCTTGAAGGCCATCGCGGCAACGAAATCATGAGCTACGGACGCCCCAACAATCGCGGCGTGTTCATCGGGCGCGTTGCATCGGTGCGCAATGGCAAGGCTGCCGTTGTCGCCGATCAGGAAATCGTCGCGGGCGATGTCCTCGAATTCTGGACGAACAAGGGCCATTTCGCCTATACCGTCTCGCAGGTTGAGAGGGACCGCAACGGCAACGTTTTGCTTGCGCCGGAGCGCGCCGTGGGCAAGGGCGACCGCGTCTTTCGCGTGCGCAGCGCGAAGGCGGCGTTCGTCGACGACGACAAGCTGCCTCGTGTGCTCGTCGATGGCGTTGCTCGCTTGCGCATCGGGCAGCCCTTGCGCGTGGAGTTTCGCCTGGCAGACGCGCCGGGCAACGGTCGCGCCTATCGGGCTGCCGTCAAGCGCTTCGCCTGCCAACCTCTGCCGGCGGGCGTTGCCGAGGGCCCAAACGTCGAGGCGGCCCGTACGAAAGCGGTTGCCGAAGCGGACGTTCGTGCTCACATCGACCGCATGGGCCAAACGCCGTTTGAGCTCGCATCGCTCGTCGTCGAAATCGATGAAGGAGTCGGCATCGGCTTCTCCCAGCTGCATCATGTGCGCGCAGCGGCGCTCGAATCCCTCAAGCAGCAATTGCTCGAAGGCGTGACCGCCCGTCCGCTTCCGCGTGTCGAGCCGCTTCCCGATGTGCGTCCTGCCAACGTGGGCGGCGTTCATGTTGCCGCACTCGTAACGAACCCCGCTTGCGCCAAAGCCGCGAAGCGCGCCGGTGCGGACGTGCTGTACGTTCCGGCCGTCAACCTTGAGCATGGCCAGGCAACGGTGGCGGGCCAACTGACCGCAACCGTCGAGCAAGCAAGCTACCCGAAGCAGTGCACGGTTGTGCTCCCCGTCGTGTGCCACGACAACTGCAAACTTACGCGCGAGCAGGCATGCGGCTTCGACGCGTGGCGAAGCGTGCACGCCGACCAGCCTGTCGTAGCGGAGGGCCTTGGCATGCTCTCGCGGGCAATGGCGCAAGGCGGGCTCGTTGAGGTGGGGCCGCACCTGCCCATCACCAACAAACTCGCACTCCGCAAGGCTGCAGAGCTCGGCGCGCGCCGTGTATGGCTTTCCCCCGAGTTGAACCTGGCGCAAATTGCCGAATTGGCGAAGGAGTCGCCGGTTGAACTGGGACTTACCGTAATCGGCCGCCAGGAACTCATGACAACGGAGCACTGCATGCTCATGAGCCAAGGCCCCTGCGCACAAAACTGCGCTTCGTGCGCTCGCCGCAAAAGCCCGCACTTCCTCAAAGATCGAAAAGGCTACGATTTTCCCGTTGTCACCGACCAGCTGGGCAGAAGCCACCTTTACAACAGCGTGCAGCTCGATGTCGTCCATGCTCTGCCGGACATCATCCAGGCGGGTGTGTCGTGGCTGATGGTCGATGCCACTATGCTCAACGTCGAGGAAACCACGCAGGCTGTGCAAAGGGTTGTGCGCGCGCGTAACATCGCGCACGCGCAAGGCGCCGCCCTGCCTAAAGAGCCCGGTTGCACCAGCGGCCATCTGTTCCGAGGAGTGCAATAACCCGCATATGCTAGAATCGCGAGCATACGCGTCATAGAAAGAGGAAATCATGCTGTCCGCAGAAGAACAACTGCACATCATCGCATCAGGCGCTGCGCAAATCGTGCCCGAAAATGGCCTGCTCGAAAAGCTCAAGCGTGGCAAGCCGCTCAACATCAAACTCGGCGTCGACCCCACCAGCCCCGACTTGCACTTGGGCCACGCCGTGCCGCTGCGCAAAATGCGCCAGTTCCAAGACCTCGGCCACAACGTCACGCTCATCATCGGCAACGGCACCGCCATGATCGGCGATCCGTCCGGCAAAAACACCACGCGCCCGCAGCTCTCTCAAGAGCAGGTGCAGGCAAACGCTGAGACCTACGTTGCCCAGGCAATGAAAATCCTCGATCCCGAAAAGACGAAGATCGTCTACAACGCTGACTGGATTCTCTCGCTCGATCTCAAGCAGCTGCTCGGCCTGCTCAGCAAGTTCACGGTTGCCCGCATCCTTGAGCGCGACGACTTCACGAAGCGCTATCAATCGCAAACGCCTATTGCCCTGCACGAGTTCCTCTATCCCGTTATGCAGGCATACGACTCGGTCATGGTGAAGGCCGACGTGGAAATGGGCGGCACCGACCAGCTGTTTAACCTGCTTGCCGGGCGCGACCTCATGGAGAAAATGGACATGGAGCCCCAAATCGCGCTGACCATGCCGCTTCTCGAAGGCACCGACGGCGTGCGCAAGATGTCCAAGAGCTACGGCAATTACGTGGGCCTCACCGACGAGCCGAACGACATGTTCGGCAAGGTCATGTCCATCCCCGATGAACTCATGATCAAGTACTACCGCCTGGCGTCCACGCTTCCGGTGGCGGAAATCGATCAGCTCGAGAAGGACCTCGCCGAGGACAAACTGCATCCTAATAAGGTGAAGCGTGCCTTGGCCCGCAACATCGTCACGGCGTACTACGACGAAGAAGCAGCCCAGCAGGCCGAGGCCGATTTCGACCTGAAGTTCAAAGAGCATGGCTTCCCGGAGGACGCTCCCACGTTCGAGGCCGATCTCACGCCTGGCGAAGACGGCACGGTGTACTTCGCAAAGCTGCTGGTAAATGCAAAGGTTGCTCAAAGCGTGTCAGAAGCAAGGCGACTCATCGATGGCGGCGGTGTAAAGATCAACGGCGAAGCGCTCGCGCCGAAGTCGTACAATCTCAAGCCCGAGCAGCTGCAAGGCGCCGAAATCCAGGCAGGCAAAAAGAAGTTCCTGCGCCTGGTGTAGCTTTAAAACGCAAGACAAGGCGGGGCCGAGCAATCGGCCCCGCCTTATATATTGGCGAGAAGCGGGGACCGGGATCCGGCAGGGAAGGAGCGGCCTCCTCACCCCCCGCGAGGACTCCGACCCCGCAAGAAGCGGGAGCGGCGGGCCTTCCCATCTTCGGGTATAGGGCGGAAGGCCAAGCGGTCTCGGCGAGGGCGGCCGCCCCCCGGGCGCCACCCGCAGGAGGCGACTCCCCGAATGCGCTGCGCGCCCCAAAACCCAAATATGTAGGAAACGTGGAGAAACCGCCCAACAGAAAATAGTCCTTGCATCGGGGCGGTGAGGCGCGTATTATTCAATCTTGCGCCAAGCGCGAAAGCGCGAAGGCCGAAAGCCGCGGGGGAGACCCCGCAGGCGGGAACCTTGAGAACCGGATACTGGACAAGAGACGATCACAATAGCCAGTGAAGCCAGCGCAGGCAGGGCCTACCTACTTTGAGCCCGCCTGCCCCGGATTTACAATTTCTTTTAAA
>NZ_CDRSTZ010000010.1:0-66866 GCF_977052095.1 Senegalimassilia sp. | reverse complement strand
GACCACAGAGGCGGGGATCACCCGGTCCCATCCCGAACCCGGCAGTTAAGCCCGCCTTCGCCGAGAGTACTGCAGCGCCAGGCTGCGGGAGGGCAGGGCGTCGCGCTCGCGGAGGGCGCTTTTCTATGCGCGCGAGCGGCCGCGGAGGCCGGCAGGGCCCGCGGGGGGATCGTCTCCCCCGCGGGCCCTTCTGCGTTAGGGGCATCTATGCGCGCGGCCTGTTCTGTGTTCGGGGGCGCCTTCTCTTGCGCGCGGGTCTCTTCTGCGGTCTGGGGGATAATGAATGGCTATGAGTCGACTTTTGCCCTTACCAGTCCTTGATTCTTTGAGATTTGATTGCTTTCTGTGATAGGCTTTATAGCGTTGATGGTTTGAACAGGGGGTTGCTGTGCCTAAGCCTCATATTCCTTTGGATGAATTGAACTTGCAGGTGAGGGGTTGTCGGCGGTGCCCTCTTGCTGATGGGCGCACGCAAACGGTTTTCGGCACGGGAAACCCCCATGCCCGGGTGTTGTTCGTTGGCGAAGCACCTGGGAAAAATGAGGACTTGCAGGGTGAGCCTTTTGTGGGGGCTGCCGGGCATTATTTGAATGAGCTGCTTGGAGTTGCTGGCTTGCGTCGCGAGGACGTGTTCATCGCGAACGTGTTGAAGTGTCGGCCGCCTTCGAATCGCGACCCTCGTCCCGAAGAGATTGAGGCGTGTGCGCCGTTTTTGCGTGAGCAAACGCGAACCATTGATCCCGAGGTCATCGTGACGCTGGGGAAATTCTCAACGCAGTTTATCTTGAAGACGCAGATGGGCATCTCGCGCTTGCATGGGCATGCCTATAAGGCGGGCAAGTTTTTGGTGTTTCCGATATTTCATCCTGCTGCCGCTTTGTATGACGGTGCTAAGCGTGAGGCATTGGAGAATGATTTCGTTACGCTGAAGGAAGTGCTGCAGATGCTTGATGCGGAAAAGATGAAGGCCGCTCAGCAAGGTGATGGTGCTGTTTCTGCTAGCTAACAGCGTTCGCTCTTAGCGTCATGTCCCTTTTGCTGTGAGCATTCTGCTGCTTTTTCTGACTATTCGCATGCTTGCGTAACGCTTGTTGTAGAACTGCTTACGCGTAATGATTGCGTTGTGCGACGCTCACTTAATAGATTGCGGGTTACTGGTGATTTCTGACTCATTTGAAGCGGGGGATTTCGATCCCATTGCGTATATCAACACTCCCTATTGGCAGGCCTCTCGGCTGGGGCTCGACCGTATCCGAGAGCTTCTTGAGCGTTTGGAGCGCCCGCAGGATTCGCTTCGGTTCGTGCACGTTGCGGGCACGAATGGGAAGGGCAGCACGTGTTCGTATATTGCGAGCATACTGCAAGCTGCTGGCTATACCACGGGCTTGTTTACCAGTCCCTTTATCGAACGATTTGAAGAGCGCATTCGCGTGAATGGGCTCGATATCAGCTACGAGGCGCTTACGCGCGTCACGCTTGAGGTTCGCAAGCATGCTGAGGCGATGGCTGCTGAATGCGATGACCATCCCACAGAGTTCGAGCTGATGACGGCTGTTGCGCTGCAGTATTTTGCGGAAAGCAAGTGCGACATCGTGGTGCTTGAGGTTGGCCTTGGCGGTCGTTTGGACTCTACGAACGTGATTTATGTGCCCGAGGTTGCTGTTATTGCGCGTATTGGGCTTGATCATACGAACTTGCTGGGTAACACCACGGCCGAGATTGCGGGCGAGAAAGCGGGCATTATCAAGCCTGGTTGCGCGGTGGTGTCTTGGCCTCAAGATGCTGAAGCGATGGCGGTG
This sequence comes from Senegalimassilia sp., assembly GCF_977052095.1. Lineage (NCBI taxonomy): Bacteria > Bacillati > Actinomycetota > Coriobacteriia > Coriobacteriales > Coriobacteriaceae > Senegalimassilia > Senegalimassilia sp. The sequence goes on along the minus strand of NZ_CDRSTZ010000010.1, from coordinate 65,067 downwards.
GTTGATGAGGCTGTGCGAGGTTGCGGCGGTACTGTTTCCTGCCCCGAGTTCTCTTCCTTGAGCGTTGGCGAAATAGTTCATGTTGAGGAAGCTGATGCTGCGGCTGGCCAACCATCGGTGCTTCGCTTCTTTACGTATAAAGGTGTTGCGTATACTACGTCGCTTCTGGGGAGCTACCAGCCGAAAAATGCCGCGCTTGCCCTTGAGGCGGTGTTTGCGCTTCGTTCACGTGGGTGGAATATTTCCGATGACGCTGTGCGTTCTGGCGTTGCCGCTGCCAGGTGGGCGGGCCGGTTCGAGGTGCTGCCGCGTGTGAGCGGGCAGCCGTTGATTGTGGTTGATGGCGGTCACAACCCCCAGGGAGCTCAGGCGCTTGCCGATTCTTTGGCGGATGTTTTCCCTGGCAGGAAAGTCGTTTTGTTTTCGGGCGTTATGGCTGATAAGAACCATGCGGCAATGCTTGCAACCGTACTGCCGTATGCCTGTGCGTTTGTGGCGGTGACGCCTGACAACCCTCGCGCATTGCCGGCACCGGAATATGCCGCCGAGGCGAAACGTGTTGTGGCTGAGCTGGCCGACGGAGCGGAGCTGCCGGTGTATGCGGCGTGTGATTACGATGACGGCGCCAAGCGAGCTGGCGAATATGCTGGCGCCGATGGCATTATCTGCGCTTTTGGCAGCCTGTACAGCATTCACCAGGCGAAAGAGGCGTTTCGGGCTGCGGGTCTGATTGAGTAGCCCCGAGTCGCGCTGCGGTTTTGATTGCGCAGCTGTGTTGTTGGCGGTTGAAGGCTCACGCCCAAACGCGCGATGGCTTGATACAGCGACAAGCGGATGTGCGCGTTTCGGGTTTGGACGGCTGATATCAGTGCCGTGTCAATCGCTAGAGAGCTTTACGCTTGCTGAATAGAAAGAAGCCGTTCAGACATCTATCCGGACGGCTTCTTTGTTGGTGCTTTGTTTTGCGACTTACAGGTTGTCGATGTACTCGACCAGGTCGCCGACCGTTTCGAGGCCTTCGGGCTCGCCGAAGTCGACGTCGCACTTCTCCTCGAGGTCGCAGATCAGCTCGACCATGTCGAGGGAGTCGATGCCGAGGGACTCAAACGTGGACTCTTCGTTGACGGTTTCGGGCTCGATATCCAGGTTGTCCTGAAGAACTTCTTTGATGGTGTCGATGGTAGCCATAGTGGCGAATCCTTTCTCAAACTAGCAACGCAGGTATGGTAGCACAAACCGCGCGCGGGCTTTGCGGTTCAAGATGAGCCGACACGCACGAATCATACGTGCTGCACAGGTGAAAACAGGGAAGGGGAAGGACTGCGTTTGGATATTGCAGGACGATCAGCTCTGTAATGCTGCAGCGTGTTTGGCGAAATGGTGAAGCGCACTGCGTGTTTGGCTTCTGCGCTGCAGGCTCTTCGCGGCTTGTTTGTTAGCTGGGGCTGCGGGTCGCTGTGAACGCTGCGGCGGAAGCAGGGCACTTGCAAAACAAAAGTGGCCGCGCAAAGGTGCGCGGCCACGTGGTAACGGTGAATAATCGCTAGTCGACTTGCTTCAGCAGGCCGTAGCCTCCGCCGGTGCGGCGATACAGCACGTTGACCAGGTTCGTGTCACGATCGATGTACGCGAAGAAGTCGTGACCGAGCAGATCGATCTGCACAAGCGCTTCCTCTTCGGTAAGCGGCTGGAACTGCATTTCCTTCACGCGAACCACTTCTTCGTCGGCGGTGAACTCTGCCATGAGGCTGTCGGGATCGAATTCGCCTACCGGTGCGGCAGCATCGGCGCGAACCTTGCGGTCGAGCACGCGCGTCTTGAACTTGCGAAGCTGGCGAAGAACCTTAGCGGCGGCAACGTCGATGGCGGCGTACATGTCCTCTTCGGATTCCTCGACGCGAACGATGTGGCCCTTCGTGCGCAGCGTAACCTCGCAGATAGCGGGGGTTGCGTTTGCGGGGTTCTTCTCCACGTGCAGGACGACTTCGGCATCAAGCGGATTAATGTCCATGACCTTCATGGAATTGCCGATTTTTTCCTCGGCGTACATGCGCAGCGCGTCGGTTACAGGCATCTTGCGTCCGGTGACGGTAATGCTCATGTCAATCACCTCTTCCTCGCGGCGGATAAAAAAGTTCGACGGGAATCGTGCCTGCTCAAGGCCATAAAAGGCCACTGTGAAGTGCGTTGCAGGTTGACCCCTTTCGTCGAACCGGTACAAACAGCATAGCGCACTTTACGGAGATTTTGCAGCCGAATTTGGCGGTATTTTCGGGTTCGTTCGTAAACGTTTTGAAAACGCCCACGCCACGTTCCCGGGCGTGCCGCATCGCCCGCATGATAGACTGTCCGAACCAAGGGATTAAGGTAGGACATGCACGATAATCGCATTTACATCAAAGAGGTTCAGAGGCACCAGCATCGCTGGCAGAAGCTTATCAACCTGACGCATTCTTCCACGAAGGCCGCCGGTGCCATGCTGCTTGCCGCGGTGGCGGCGCTTGTGGTGGCGAACACGGCCGCGCACGAGCCGTTCCTGGAGTTCTGGCACACGCACATCGGGTTTTTCTTCGGCGACGCCGTGGGCGAGATGTCGCTGGCGCACGTGATCAACGACGTGTTCATGGCGGTGTTTTTCCTGCTGGTGGGCCTGGAGGTGAAGTACGAGCTGACGGTAGGCGAGCTGACGAACATCCGCCAGGCGTTGCTGCCCATCATGGCGGCCGTTGGCGGCGTGTTGGCGCCCATCGGCATCTATCTGCTGTTCAACGCGGGCGACCCCGCCACCGCGGGCGGTTGGGGCGTGCCGACGGCTACCGACATCGCGTTTGCGCTGGGCATTCTGGCGCTTCTGGGCAACCGCGTGCCGGCGGGCGTGCGCGTGTTCCTGTCCACGCTTGCTGTGGCTGACGACATCATCGCCATTTTGGTCATCGCTATTTTTTACGGGCAAAGCCCGTCGCTTGGTTGGCTTGCCGCGGCGGCGGCGGTGCTGGTCGTGCTGGTGGCGCTCAATCGCGGGCATGTGTACTCGCTTGCGCCGTATCTGCTGGTGGGCGCGGTGTTGTGGTACTGCGTGTACATGTCGGGCGTGCATTCCACCATCGCCGGCGTGCTACTGGCGTTCGCTATTCCGTCGGGGTCGCGCGTGAACCTGCGCAGCTTCGCCACGTGGTCCGACACGCAGGTGCGCGAGGCCAGCCGCGCGTACGATCCGGACGAGCCGGTGCTGGCGCAAAGCCAGTACGTAAAGACGGTCGAGCATCTGTCGCACGTGGCGCGCCAGGTTGTCCCGCCCGCAACGCGACTTGAGCACAAGCTGTACCCGTGGGTGTATTTCGGCATTTTGCCGCTGTTCGCGCTGACGAACGCCGACGTGAGCTTCGCGGGCATGGATGTGGGCGCGCTGTTCGGCTCGCCGGTGTTCTTCGGCATCTTCTTCGGTCTGCTGGTGGGCAAGCCGCTTGGCATCATGGCCATGAGCTTTTTGGCGGTGAAGCTGAAGCTGGCGAATTTGCCCGAGAACGTGAACTGGCTGCATATGCTGGGCGCGTCCATTTTGGGCGGCGTGGGTTTCACCATGGCCATTTTCGTGGCGAACCTGGCGTTTGCCGATGCGGTGCTTGTTGCCACGGCGAAGCTGGGCATTTTGCTGGCGTCGCTGGCCGCCGGCGTGCTGGGCTTCACGTTCTTGCTGGTGCAGGCGCGCGGCGCGCAGAAGCAGGGCGTGGCGTTCGTGCGCGCGGCCGATGGTGCCGAAGAGGATTTCGCGGCGCTGCCGACCGCCGATCGCGAAGATGCCCGCGAAAGCCGCGAGATGCTGCACGACCTGGGCGAAGGCTATGAGAGCGATCCGCGCGGCTTGGCATAAACGGCGCGTTGGGTGGTTTGAGACTTGCTGCCGGAAGCTTGGCTGCGCTAGATGAGCTGGCGGGTCTTTGGGGATGTGTGGCGCTGCGTGCGCTGCGTTCGCTTCCTGAATTGCGGCGTTGGTAACGCTTGGGTAGTGGCTGTGTGCGCTTGGCGTGCAGGCGGCGGGGCGTCAAGGGGCGTTGCGGTATACTTTTCTGCGGTTCAATCGCTTGCGGCGCGGCGGGTTTCGCCTGCGGCGCTGCGGTGCGCGAAAGTTCGCGCTTTCTTGCCAGCCTACTGAAAGGAACGCCATGGAAGCTGCCGCCATCGTTTTGGCCGCGGGTGCCGGTACCCGCATGAAGTCGAAGAAGCCCAAGGTCGCACACGAGGTTTTGGGTAAGCCGCTCGTGCGCTGGGTTGTTGATGCCGCGCACGCTGCGGGCGTTTCGCAGTTGGCTACGGTTGTAGGCCATGCGCGCGAGCAGGTTATTCCGCTGGTGGAAGGCGATACGCAGGTAGTGGTGCAGGAAGTGCAGAACGGCACGGCCGGCGCGGTGCTGGCTTGCGCCGATGCGTTCGCCGGTTTCGATGGCTCGCTTTCCGTTCTGACGGGCGACTGCCCGCTTATCAAGCCGGAAACCATCGCGCGCTTGGCTCAGGTGCGAGACGAGAACAACGCCGCCGTGGTGGTGCTGACCATGAAGCTTGACGACCCCACCGGCTACGGCCGCATCATCCGCGACGAGGCGGGCCAGGTCGAGCGCATCGTCGAACAGAAGGACGCCACGCCCGACCAGGCCGCCGTCAACGAGTGCAATTCCGGGTTCTATTGCTTCGATGCCCGCGCGCTGTTTGACGCGCTGGCCCAGGTCAGCAACGATAATGCACAGGGCGAGTTTTATCTGACTGACGTGCTGGAGATCTGCCGGAACGCTGGCCGCCCCGTGCTGGCGCTTGCCACCGACGACGCCACCGAGTGCTTGGGCGTGAACTCGCGCACCCAGCTGGCGCAGGTGACGAAGGTCATGCAGCGCCGCATCAACGAGCGCCATATGGCCGCCGGCGTTACCATGGTGGACCCCGATCAGGTATGGATCGGCCCCGATGTGGAAATCGAGCGCGACGTGGAGCTGTTGCCGCAGGTCATGCTTATGGGCGCCACGCGCGTGGGCGAGGACAGCGTCATCGGCCCGAACACGCGCCTGACCGACACGTGCGTCGGCCGCGGCTGCACCATCGAGGAAACCGTTGCCATCGAGGTGCAGATCGACGACGCCGCAACCGCTGGCCCGCGCGCCTACCTGCGTCCCGGCACGCACCTGTGCGAAGGCGCGAAGGCCGGCACGCACGTGGAAATCAAGAAGTCCACCATCGGCCGCGGCAGCAAGGTTCCGCACCTTAGCTACATCGGTGACACCACCATGGGCGAAGGCGTCAACATCGGCGCCGGCTCCATCACGTGCAACTACGATGGCAAGAAGAAGTGGCCCACCACCATCGGCGACAACGCGTTCATCGGCAGCGACACCATGATGGTGGCCCCCGTGACCATCGGCGCCGGCTCCATTATCGGCGCCGGCTCGTGCATCACGAAGGAAGTGCAGCCCGACGCGCTGGCGCTCACGCGTCCCGAGCAGCGCGAGGTTCCCGGCTGGGCGGCGAAGAAGCGCGCCCGTCAGGCCGCCGAGGAATAGGCGGCAGTTTCGCCCCTTGCTTTGAACGCCCCTTCCGAACGCTCGGGAGGGGCGTTTTTGTATGGCGTGAAGTCCTCGTAGAAGGATGGCTTGCTATCTGGCCTTTTCCCACGCGCGCAAGTAGAATAGGCAACAACTGACAATTGCGAAGCGATGCGAAGGAGCACGCGCATGACTGCGGAAATGGAAAAGCGTAAGAGGATGGCAGTGTTTTCGGGTTCTTCCAACCTGGAACTTGCGGACAAGATTGCGCAGGAGCTGGGGATTTCTCTGGGCAACGTGAAGCTGGAGAAGTTCGCGAACGGCGAGATTTACGCTCGCTACCTGGAAAGCGTCCGCGGTGCCGATGTGTTCATCGTGCAGTCCGTGTGCTCAAGCCCGAACGGTTTCGACGTGAACGACAACCTCATGGAGCTGCTCATCATGATCGACGCCGCAAAGCGTGCCTCCGCGCACAGCGTCAGCGCTGTCATTACGCATTACGGCTACGCGCGCCAGGACCGCAAGGCCGCGCCGCGCGAGCCCATCACCGCGAAGCTGGTGGCCGACCTGCTGACCGCCGCCGGTGCCGACAACCTCATTGCCATCGACCTGCATCAGGACGCCATCCAGGGCTTCTTCGACAAGCCGGTGAACCACATGACGGCCATGCCCATCTTCGTGGACTACTTCAAGCAGATGGGCTTCAAGCCCGAGGAGCTGTGCGTCGTGTCCCCCGACGTGGGCCGCGCGAAGGCTGCGAAGAAGTTCTCCACGCTGCTTGATTGCGACATCGCCATCATGCACAAGGACCGCCCGAAGCACAACCAGGCCGAGATCACCGCGCTGATCGGCGACGTGAAGGACAAGATTTGCATCCTGAACGACGACATGATCGACACGGCCGGCAGCCTGGTCGCCGCGGCAACCACGCTGAAGGCCAAGGGCGCGAAGAAGATTTACGCTTGCGCCACGCACGGCCTGTTCAGCGGCCCGGCTTATGAGCGCCTGGAGAATTCCTGCATCGAAGAGGTTGTGGTTACCGACGCCGTGCCCGTGCCGCTTGAGCGCCAGACCGGCAAGATTAAGGTGGTCACGCTGGCTCCGCTGTTCGCGCAAACCATCAAGAACGTGTACAACAACGGTTCCGTGGCTTCGCTGTTCGAATAGGGTGCGGCTGCATGTTTTTGATCGTTGGCCTGGGGAATCCGGGCGAGGAATATGAGCACACGCGGCATAATGCCGGTTTTGACTCGCTTGACTTGGTGGCCGAGGAAGTGGGCGCGCGCTATTGGAAAACCGAGTGCGGCGCGCTTACCGCTAAAGGCGTCTGGCGTGACAACGACGTGGTGCTGGCGAAGCCGCAAAGCTACATGAACACGTCGGGCGGGCCGGTGAAGCAGCTGATGAACGCATACGGCGTGAAGCCCGACCATTTGATCGTCATCCACGACGAGCTCGACATCGACCCGGGCACCATCCGTGTGAAGTTCGGCGGCGGGCACGCGGGTCACAACGGCTTGCGCAGCATCTGCGACAAGCTGGGCACGCGCGATTGGTTCCGCGTGCGCTGCGGCATCGGCCGCCCGCCGGGACGCATGCCGGTGGTGGACTGGGTGCTTGGCCGGCCGAAGAAAGAGCAGGCTGACGACTTCTCGCAGGCAACGCACCTGGCCAGCCAGGCCGCCCTTTCACTCATAACGGACGGTTTGGACAAGACGCAGCAGCGCTTTAACTAGTACAATGGATGCAGGATGCATCGCATCGGGGACGCCTTCGGGCGTCTCCGTTTTATGTGCGGGGGTACAGAAAGCGGAGCGGATATGTCCTTATCTGAGAAGGGGCGCACGTATGCGCTGTTCACCATTGTTGTGCTGGCCTGCGCGTTGGGGTCGCTTACGCAAACGGTGATGAATTCCATGTTGGGCGGCGTGAGCGCGGATTTCGGCGTCGATGCCAGCGTGGGGCAGTGGCTTACCACCATTTACATGCTTGCGCTGGGCATCACTGTTCCCGCCGTCACGTTCTTGTCGCAAAAGCTGTCTGTGCGCAACGTCGTGTATCTGGCGCTGTGCTTGCTCTTGGCCGGCGGCATCGTCGATGTGCTGGCGCCGTCGTTTCCCGTGTTGGTGGCGGGGCGTGTGCTGCAGGCCGTTGGCGCGGGTGTCACGCTTCCCGTGGTGCAGTCCATTGCCATGACGCGCTTCCCTGCGGGGCAAAACGGTACGGCCATGGGCATTGCGGGCATTGCCATGGGCTTTGCGCCGAACATCGGCCCGCTTATCGGCGGCGCACTGGTGGATTCGTATGGATGGCGAAGCTTCTTCGTGCTGTTCGATGTGGTGGTGGTTGTGCTGATCCTTGCCACAACGGCCTTGGTCAAGCGCGAGGATGCGCCGTGTCGGGACGCGCGTTTCGAGGTGGTTTCGTTTCTGTACTCGACGCTGGGCTTCGGCGGGCTGCTGCTGGCGTTCTCGAATGCGGCAAGCATGGACATCGCCTCTGCGCTGGTGTGGGCGCCCGCGCTTGTGGGCGTTGCGTGCTTGGTGCTGTTCGTGGTGCGCCAGAAGCGCATCGAGCACCCGCTTATCACCATGCAGATTTTCCAGTTCCCGCATTTCCGCATCAGCTTCATTGCGCAGAATTGCCTGTTCGCGTCGTTTATGGGCATCACGCTGATTGTTCCTTTGTATGTGCAGGGGCTTTTGGGCCTGAGTGCCGTTGAGGCGGGGCTCGTGTTCGTGCCCGCCACCATTTTGGCCGTGGTGGTCAATCCGCTTGCGGGAATCCTGTCCGATAAAATCGGCGCGCGTTCGGTTGTGCTGGTGGCATCTACGCTGCTGACGGTGGGCGCCGTTTCCATGGCGTTCGCGGACGAATGCACGCCTTTGTGGTTGCTGACCCTCATGCAGACGGTGCGCGGCATGGGCGTGAGCGCGCTCATCGGCCCGCTGAATTCGTGGGGCATGAGCGGTCTTCCGGGCCAAATCATGATGGACGCCAGCGCGTTTTTCGCGGCGGTACGCCAGGCGTGCGCGTCGCTTGGCACGGCGGTCATGGTGCTTGCGATTACGGCGCTTTCCGCCGCGGCAGCAACAGGGGCCGTTGGTGCGCAGGTGGCCTATCAGGCGGCGTTCGGCATTTCCGCGGTCCTTGCGGCCTGTGTGTTCGTGGTGGCGGTGACGAAGGTGCGTTAGCGCGCGGCGTGCGTTAACGGGACGTGCAAGTCTGCTGGCCTTGAAATTGACGTTGACGAAGGCCGTGCTTGGGAAGGGCGCGGCCTTTTCGTATGCCTGTTGTGATTGGCGACGACGCGTGCGGTATCTGGTGTGCGGTCAGCACGTCTGATGGGGGTGTGCTCGATTTGTTGATGTCTAACGTTTGCGGTTGTCGCGCGCATGGCGCGCAAGGCGTGTAGCGCTTGCGGCAGCGTGCAGCGCTTGCGCCGTTCGCGGTCGTTTTCGTCACGATGGTTGCCATGTGCGGTCCGTCTGGTATACTGCACTTCAGCACTCTACTGTAGTAAAGTGGAAGAAACGGGAACGCGCCAGGCGAATCGGCGATGAGCGGGCGCAGAAGGGAAGGCACCATGAAGAAGAAACTTCTTGGCCTGGTGGCATGCGCCGCCACGCTGGCGCTGTCCGGCGCGCTGCTTGCGGGCTGCGCTGGCTCGGGCAGCAATGACAAGGCTGCTGACAACAACGCCGCATCCACCGACAAGACCACGCTGACCGTGGGCTTCGATCAAAGCTACCCGCCGTACGGCTTCGTGGGCGACGACGGCAAGTACACCGGTTTCGACCTTGACCTGGCCAAGGCCGTGTGCGACAAGAACGGCTGGAGCTTCGAGGCTACGCCTATCGACTGGGATGCCAAAGACGCGCTGCTGTCGCAGGGCAACATCAACTGCATCTGGAACGGCTTCACCATGGAAGGCCGCGAGGATGGGTATACATTCTCCGATCCGTACATGCTCAACGAGCAGGTGGTGGTTGTGAAGGCCGGCAGCGATATCAGCGATTTCGCGGGCCTGTCCGGCAAGACGGTCATGACGCAGGTTGACTCCGCGGCGCTTGACGTGCTTGAGGGCGACCAGGCCGAGGTTGCCGCTACGTTCAAGGGTGGCGCGGCCCAGACCATCGGCGACTACAACAACGCGTTCATGCAGCTTGATTCCGGCATGATCGACGCCGTTGCGTGCGACCTGTCCATCGCGCAGTACCAGATTTCCGCGAACCCGGGCAAGTACGTGCAGCTGGAAACCCCGCTGTCCACCGAGCACTACGCCGTGGGCTTCAAGAAGGGCAACACCGAGCTGGCCAACCAGGTCACCGAAACGCTGAAGCAGCTTGACGCCGACGGTACCGTGAAGAAGCTGTGCGAGAAGTACGCCAGCTACGGCATCAGCTACGACAACTGGGTGCTGGGCAAGTAAACGGTTTTCCCTGTTCACAGGGGTAGAAACGGTATTCAACGCTGCGCAGGTCGGGGGTGTGCTTCCGACCTGCGCAGCGGTTTGCATGCGTATGGGGCACCGTGAACTAAAGTTGCTTCGACGCAAAGAATGCGCAACGGCCGTCGCCTGATAAGGCGGCGGCTTTCGTGCGAAAGGAGATTCATGGAATTCGGAACCATGATGGGGCTGCTGCTTTCGGGCTTGCAGTTTACGGCCATCATCTTCGTGGTTACGCTCGTAGGCGCGCTGCCGCTTGGCGTGCTGGTGGCGCTTGGCCGCATGAGCAAGTTCAAGCCGCTGTCGCTGTTGGTGCAGTTCTACATTTCGGTCATGCGCGGCACGCCGTTGATGCTGCAGCTGATGATGTGGATGTTCGGCCCGTACTACATTTTCGGCATCTCCATGGGGCCGGATTGGAAGTATGGCGCGTGCTGCATCGGCTTCATTCTGAACTATGCCGCGTACTTCGGTGAGATTTACCGCAGCGGCATCCAGTCCATCCCGCGCGGGCAGTACGAGGCCGCCGAGGTGCTGGGGTACTCGCGCACGCAAACGTTCATGAAGATCATCCTGCCGCAGGTGTTCAAGCGCATCCTTCCCGCCATGGGCAACGAGATTATCACGTTGGTGAAGGACACGTCGTTGGCGTTCGTGCTGGGCATCATGGAGATGTTCACGCAGGCGAAGGCCATCGCCGCAGCTCAGACAAGCATGATGCCGTACGTCATCGCGGCGCTCATCTACTGGGTGTTCAACTTCGTGGTGGTGATGGTGCTTAACCGCATCGAGAAGAAGATGGACTATTATCATGACTAACCCTCTTGTTTCGCTTTCGCATGGTCGTAAGAGTTTCGGCCAGACTGAGGTGCTGAAGGACATCTCGCTGTCTGTTGAGAAGGGGCAGGTTGTTGCCATCATCGGGCCTTCTGGCGGCGGCAAGTCGACGCTGTTGCGTTGCATGACGTTGCTTGAGACGCTTGATGGCGGCAGCTTGTCGTATGGCGACCTTTCGGTGGCAACCGATTCCGGGTCGGGCGCCGTGTATGGCGGCAAGGCCGTGCTTGCGCAGGCGAAAACCCGCTTCGGCCTGGTGTTCCAGAACTTCAACCTGTTCCCGCACTATACGGTGCTGAAAAACGTTACCGACGCGCCGCTTTCGGTGCAGAAGCGCCCGAAGGACGAGGTCATGGCCCAGGCGCGCGAGCTTCTGGCGAAGATGGGGCTTGCCGGGAAAGAAGATATGGTGCCGTGCGAGCTTTCCGGCGGCCAGCAGCAGCGCGTTGCCATTGCCCGTGCGCTGGCACTCAACCCCGACGTGCTGTTCTTCGACGAACCTACCAGCGCGCTTGACCCCGAGCTGACGAAGGGCGTGCTGAAGGTTATCCGCGACTTGGCCGACGAGCACATGACCATGGTCATCGTGACGCACGAGATGTCGTTCGCGCGCGACGTGGCCGACCACATCATCTTCATGGACGGCGGCTATATCGTTGAGGAAGGCCCTGCCGAGCAGGTCATCAACAACCCGCAGCATGACCGCACGAAAGCATTCTTGGCCAACTACGGGGATTAGCATGGACGTAACGTTTTACATCACGCGGCACGGGCAAACCGTGTACAACGTGGCCAGCCGCGTGCAGGGCTGGTGCGACTCGCAGCTTACCGACGAGGGCATTCGCGTGGCGCGCAAGCTAGGCGAGGGTTTTGCGAACGTCGAGTTCGCGCAGGCGTATTGCAGCGATGCCGGTCGCGCCGTGCAGACGCTTAACACTGTGCTGGCGGCGCGTTCGAAGGCGAACCCTGCGGCGCAGCTGCCGCACATCCACGTGCCCGATCCGCGGCTGCGCGAGTGGTGCTACGGCAACCTAGAAGCGGGCCCGGGCGAGGAATTGCACGCGGCCCTGGCGCGCGGCTTTGGCGAGGATTTGCCGTTCGACGAGTTGAACCGCCGGCTGCCGCAGGTGGCAGGCGTGCTGGCCGACCAGGACACTACGGGCCGCGCCGAGCGTTTCGACCAGGTGCGCGAGCGCCTGACCAGCTTCTTCAACGATGCGGGGCAGCAGGCGCTTGCTGCTGGCGGCGGCAACGTGCTGGTAGTGACGCACTCGTTCGTGGTGCGCAGCGTCATGCACCTGCTGGATTCCTCGCGCGTGAACGACCCGCTGAAAATCAAAAACGCCAGCGTCACGCAGGTAACCTACGACGGCGAAACGTTCACGTTGGGCGAAACGGCCTCCACGCGCTGGCTGGGCGAAGAGCCCGAAGAAGCCAACGCCATCCCGTTCGGCTTCAAGATGTAGCGCCGACGCGCGTTTGGCGTAAGGCTGCGTCAAGGAGTCGGAGGCGAGAAACCGCATTTGGCATCGCATGCACTGCAAGACTGTTGCAGGCGCCGTTCGCTTCCGCAAACATAAAGAAGGCCCGCATCGGAATATCCGGTGCGGGCCTTCGTGTTTTAGCTTGCGAGTGCCTAGCTCTCGTGGTATTTCGTGAGCGTGGGCGTGGTAACAAGCTGCAGGTCGCCTTGCACGTCGGCGGGCAGCGTTACGGTGTACGTGAACGTTGCCGTGGTGCCGACGGGCAGCGGGTTGTTCGGTTTCGCTACCATACCGCCGTCGACATCGCATGTGTACGTGACATCAATGCCCCGGTACGTGGCCTTCCCCAGCGTTGCGCCGTTCGATGCGACCACGTCGGAGATGCTGCCGCCAACAGGCGCATAGAAGTACAAGAATGGGTTCATATTGCCGCGGTTCGAGTCTTCGGACATGATGTAGTCGCCGCCGGCAAGCGCCTCCTGTTCAGTGAGGAAGTTCGTGAGCGTGGTGGTGACGTGGTACGTGCGCGAGCCGTCAGAGCCGGCAACCGGGCCGCTGATCTGCGTGTCCATGCCAAGCCACCAGCCAAGCTTGCTGCCCAGCCAGTAGTTGATGAACACGCCGAGCGTCGGCTGCTTCTGCGTGGCGGCCGTCATGGATCCCGAGTAGCCCATATCCTCGATGTTCTGCTGCTCGGTGGGGTTTGCAAGCCAGATCATGACGCGGCGGTCGTCGAGTCCGCCCATCATGACGTTGACAAGCTTCATGAGCGATGTCGCGTTCATGTTGTCAAGCGCGGCGTCAAATGCGTATCCAGCTGCTTCGGAGAACAGCGCGTCGACGATGTCGTTGCCATCGGCCATATTCGCGCCGCTGGAAAGGTATTTCCAGTACAGGTCGTGTTGCAGCACCTCAGTGGCATTCGTGCCGTCAATGTAGGTGCCGTCGGACAGCGTGAAGCTTTCGCCTGTTGCGGCAAGCAGGTCCTGCACCATGGTGGGCGTGATAGAGATGACGCCGTCAACGGCCTGGCCGGATTTCTCTTGATAGGCGGTGGCCCAAATGCTGGCAACGCGCGGATAGTCGGGGTTGAAGCCGTTGTCCCATGAATACTGCGTGTACCACGGGTAGAACAGGGTGTTTTCCTCGTCGGTGATATTGCACTGCGCTGGCGTGTCTTCGACCATCATGTCGTAGACTTTCGTGAAGTCTCCCAGCTCGATCTGGCCGTTGTCGATGGACAGCGTGCCCATGGAGCCGGGGAAGCCGCCCGATGCGCGAATCTCGGCGCTGTTCTGCGCGGCAAGCAGGTACGTGCGGTTGCCGTCGGCACCAAGCAGCGCGCCGATGATAGGCGCGAACGTGTTCGCCTGCTGGAACGTGGAGTTGATGTTTGCGAGCTTGTCTTTTGCGGGGCTGAGCATCTTCTCAAGCTGCTCGATATGCATGGAGGGCAGCGCATTGAGCTCGTCGGCGCAGCGCTGCATGGTCGGTGCGCAGCTTTGGATGGAGCCGAGCAGCGTGGAGATAGCTGCGATGTTCAGCGAGCCGTCTTGGCCGATGCATTCCGAGGGAGGCGTTTGCACCAGGCTTTGTGTCAGTGGCACGATGGCGTTGTCGGAGGCGTCGGTGAGCACGTCTGCGATGGTCTGGGCACTTTTTACGTCTTCGCCGATGACCGGAATCATGCCGGCAACGTTCCATAGGGGCGATGAAAGGGCCTCGTCGAGCGTTTTCGCAGACGCTTGCAACTTGGTTGCGCTTTGGGCGGCGCCGGCGAAGTCCTGACCGGTGATGGCGGTTTGGACTTCGTTGACGGTTGAAAGGATGCCGGAAGCCTGCGCCTTCATGTCCTTCGCCGACAGCGCAAGAGCCGCACCATAGCCGCCAACGCCCACGATAAGGCACACGATGACGACGATGGCAACGATGAGCCCGGTACGCTTCTTCTTGCGCTTTTTCTTCACGCGGATCATACCGTCGTGGTTATGGTTGCTCGGCGGCAGGGGTTGGAAGTTGTAGTCCCTGTTTCCGTAGGCATTGGCGTTGTAGTTGCTTTGCGGCGCGCCGAAATTGCAGCCGTAGGGCTGCTGACCGAATTGCTGCGTCGGTTGCTGCGGTTGGTAGGGCCGCTGCTGATGCGGCTGCCCATACGGTTGGTTTTGCTGTGGTCGCGGCGCCCCCGCGCGTGACTGGCCGGGTTGTTGGCCGAAGCCGGGCTGGTTAGGCCGCGAGTGTTTTCCTTGGTTCTGCATTGCACTCCTGACTCGTTTGTGCGTACGGAGTAGAAGTCTAGCACGCTGGACGCAAGGTTCCAGGGGCTTGAAAATGAAGCCATAAGGTTGATTGAACTGCGCGGATAAACGAAGGAATGCATGTAACGTCCGCCGGTGCTGTAGCGTTTTGAGCACGGCGAAACGGAGGCTTGGGACATGAAAAAGCCCGGAAGGCGGTGCCTTCCGGGCTGGTAAGTCAGCGTGCCTTCGATGCGCTACTTCGTGAAGCGGCTGTAGTCGTAGCCGCCTTCGCCGCCGCGCTTTTTCTTGTTAGCGGGCTTGTTCTGCTTGTAGGAGCCGGCCTGCGCCTTGCGCTCCTTCTTGTGCAGGCGCGACTGGGCGTTCTTCGCGTTGCGGCGCGCGCGGTATTCCTCGTCGGAAAGCCACTCGCGGTTGTTGTCGCGGCCGCCGCGGAAGTCGCGGTTGCCGCCCTTGCCGCGCCCGTTGCCGCCGCGGTTGTCGCGGTCGTAGCGTCCGCCGCGATCGTTGCGCGAGCCGCGGCCCGGACGGTCGTCGCGACCCGGGCGCCCGCCGCGGAAGTCGCGGTCGTCGCGCTCATAGCGGGGCTTGCGGGCATCGCGGCGCTCGTCGGTGTTCGGACGGCGGCCTTCGCGCTCGGCACGCTCCGCGCGCTTCTCGCCCTGACGGCGTGCGCCGGCCGGCTTGCCGCCGCCGCGACGCGTGCCGCCCTTGCGCTCGCCGCGCTTGGGCTTCTCCAGGATGGACGGGTCGGTCTCGTAGCTTTCGATGGTGGTGAACGGGATGTCCTTGCCGATGAGCTTCTCGATTTCGCGCAGCGTCTTCACCGTTTCGCGCGTGACGAACGAGATGGCGAAGCCCTCTTCGCCGGCGCGGCCCGTGCGGCCGATGCGGTGCACGTAGTCCTCGGCCATGTCGGGCAGGTCGAAGTTGATGACGTAGTTCACGTCGGGCACGTCGATGCCGCGGGCCAGCACGTCGGTGGCAACGAGGATGTCGGTCTTGCCGCGGCGGAAGTTCTCCAGGGCGCGACGGCGGCGGCCCTGGGTCTTGTCGGAGTGGATGGACTCGGCGTGGAAACCGTCGGCCTCAAGCGCCTCGGCGCATTCCTCGGTGCGGTTCTTCGTGCGGGCGAACACGATGACGCGCTCGTGGCCTTTCTCGTTGAGCACGGCCTCAAGCAGCTCCTGCTTCTTGCGGTTGGCGATGGGCATGATGTATTGCGTGACGGTTGCGGCCGTTTCGCCGTTGCGAGCGATTTCCACGATGGCCGGGTCCTTCAGCAAATCGCCCAGGTTCTTCTGGATGGAGCTGTCGATGGTTGCGGAGAACAGCAGCGTTTGGCGGTCTTCGGGCGTGTGCTCGACGATTTTGGTGACGTCGGGCAAAAAGCCCATGTCAAGCATGCGGTCTGCCTCGTCAAGCACCAGCACGGACACCTCGGACAGGTCAACGACGCCGCGGTCCATCAGGTCGTTCAAGCGGCCAGGCGTGGCAATGAGCACGTCGGTGCCGCCGCGCAGCTCGCGAATCTGCGGGCCGTAGGGCGTGCCGCCGTACACGGTGGTCACGAAGTGGCCCGTTTTGCGGGAAATCTGCATGCACGTGCGGGAAATCTGCTGCGCAAGCTCGCGCGTGGGGCTGACGACGCACACGCGCGGCGCGCGGCCGCGGCCCTTGACGCGGGGCAGCGTGGACAGCGTGGGCAGCAGGAAAGCCGCCGTCTTGCCCGTGCCGGTGGAAGCGGCGGCGATAACGTCGCGGCCTTCCAGAATGTAGGGGATGGACTGCTCCTGAACAGGCGTGGGAGCGTCGTAGCCCATGCGCTCGACGGCGGCAAGCGCCGCCTCGGACAGGCCGAGTTCTGCAAATGCGGTCATGTGAATCCGTTTCTCTTCGCGGTTGAGAGCGCACACCATTAGCGACGCCCGAACGGACGACGGCAGCCAAGCGCTTTGCAACCTGTACCAATGAATCGCACCCGCCCCAGGCGGCGTGCTTGCGCTTGACGCGAGCCGCTTTCCGTATGTCTTCTGCGGTGCGTTTATGTGAGCGCGCGAAAAGAAACAAGAAAGAATTTCGTGAGAAGCAACCTGTTTATTATGCAGACGATTTCATAAAAGTGAAGCGGATATCCCGCAAAACCGCGCGAATGTGCATGAATCTCCACGGCATTTGGGGCTTCGCGGCAATTTTGGCCCCGAGCAAATGCGGCATACTATAATAGTACGGCTAATGTCCAACACTATGAGAGGTTCCTCGCATGACTTTGCTCGAACTGCTTCAGCTGATGCGCAAGCATCTGAAGCTTATGATCATCTTGCCTGTCGTGTGCGCCCTTGTGGCCGCCGCGGTTTCGTACGCCATGCTGCCGAACACGTATACGGCGTCCACGAGCATGTACGTGCTGGCGAAGCAGACTGCGAACAACAACGACAGCGGGGTTAACTATTCCAACCTCAACGCAAGCCAGATGCTGGCAAACGATGTGTCCACCCTGCTTAAGAGCGACCGCATCGCAAGCGATACCGCCAAAGACCTGCACCTCGATTCGCTGAAGGGCTATTCCACGAAGGTCACCAGCGAAACCACGTCGCGCGTCATCACGCTTGAGGTTACGGGTGCTGATCCTAATACCGCAGCTACCATCTCCAACGAGATGGCAAGCAACGTGTCGAAGGTGGCGCAGGAAGTCATGGACGTGCAGTCCGTCAACGTTATTGACGAGGCGACTGCTCCTACGGCGCCTTCCGGACCGAACCGTCCTATGTATGTAGCCGTGGCAATTTTTGCCGGCCTGTTCATCGCCATTGCCATTGTGGTGGTGTCCGACATGCTGAATACGAAGGTGCGCAACGCCGACGAAATCGAGGAACTGCTGGGCCTGCCCGTCATCGGCCGCATGCCTGCTGTCAAGGGAGGTAAATAAGCCATGGCTCGCAAACCCAAGCGCGGCGACGATTTGGAGATGCAGAACGCCGCTAAAACCCTGATGGCGAACATCCGCTTTATGAGCGTCGATAACCCCATTCGTTCGCTGGTGTTCACCAGCTCCATCCCCAACGAGGGCAAATCCACCGTTGCGTGCAACGTGGGTCGTGCCATTGCCACGTCGGGCATGCGTGTGTGCCTGGTCGAGTCCGACATGCGTAACCGCACGCTGGCCAATATGCTGGGCGTTCGCTCTTCAGGCGGCCTATACGCCGTGCTGTCCGAAACCATGCCGCTGCAGCAGGCCATTGTGCCGGCGGGTGTTGACAACATGTTCCTGCTTGATGCCGAGCCGCATATTCCGAATCCGGCCGACATCCTGGCTTCGAAGCGTTTCGCTTTGCTGGTCGACAAGCTTGAGCAGATGTTCGATTACGTGATTTTCGATACGCCGCCGGTGGGCATGTTCGTTGACGCTGCCGTGGTTTCCACCATCGCGGATGCTTCGGTTTTGGTGGTGCGCGAGAACTTCACGAAGCGTCAGACCGTTTTGCAGGCGTATGACCAGCTGCAGAAGGCGGGCGGCCATGTTGTGGGCGTTGCCATGAACTGCTGCAACGTCGAGAAATCCGACTATTACTATGCGTACTACAACCAGCAGGGCAAGCGCGAAAAGGGAGCGGAATCCGTGCCGCAGGTTGATGCACGCCAGTTCGCTCCCGAGCAGGCTCGCAAGAGCGGGAAGCACGGCAGCCACGGTGGCGCTGCGAACCCCGCGAACTACGGCCGCATGAGCAACAACGGAGTACGCAGGTAAAAAGGTAGGGCGACGTGCTGGATTTGCATTGCCATATTCTTCCTGGAGTTGACGATGGGTCAAGCTGCCTTGGCGAAAGCATTCGCATGCTGCATGCTGCCAATAAAGTAGGCATCACGGAGATTGTCTGCACGCCGCATTGCCGCGACCCGTACTTCGATTTCGAAGGCATGTGGGACGCATTCGACCAGTTGAGGCGTCGTTCGCCTATTCCTTTGCGCATGGGGTTCGAGGTGAACATTCGCAAACTGCGCGAGCTGGGTATGGATTGGGCGCCGCAGCTGTGCTTCCAGGATTCCAGCGTGCTGCTGCTTGAGCTTTCCACGCATGCCACCAAGCGCGACTTCGAGGACTACGAACGTGAAATCTACGAGCTGCAGGGTATGGGGCTCGACGTAATCATCGCCCATCCCGAGCGCTACAACGCCATTCAGGAGGATATCTCCATTGCACGGCGCTTGGTGGATTGCGGCTGCTTGCTGCAGGCGTCGTCGGACTTCATTAAAGGCGGGCGCTTGGGCAAGGAGCGCAAGCCGGCGCTGAAGTTGTTCGAGGCCGGCCTGTACACCTACATTGCCAGCGATGCCCACTGCGTCGAGCATTATGAGGCATACGCGGAGGCCGTGCAGAAATTCGGGCCGAAGCTTCGACCGATGTAGAAACGCTTTATCATGAAAAGCCCGCCTTTCGAAAGGCGGGCTTTTGCATATGGTCGCGTGAGGTCGGGCGGCCTTGCACGCATGGAAAACGAGTTCCCCTTATGTGGGCTGAAAGTTGGCCGCCGCGGGTCGTGCAGCTACCTCTGGCGTTCTTGCGGTGAATATGGTTATATAGGCGCTAACAAGCGAAGCGGGCGTGCCTGACTGGGCGCGCCCGCTTTTCGCGCTAAGCAGGCGAAATGAGGGCGCGTGCTTGGCGTGACATATGGTGGCGAAGCGCCCTGCGCGCAGCGGCTGGCGTCGGGCGAAAGGCTCGGGGCGCGGCGGCGCGGGAGCGCGCTTGGCGGGTGGGCGCGGCGTGGGCGAACGCGCTGGCGTGCGCCGGCCTTGTTCGCGTGCGCTGAAACGAGGTGCAAGATGGAAACGTTGCTGCAAAACCTGTTCGCTGATACGCCCGTGCTGACGGTGCCGTGGAGCATCGACTACTTCAGCGTTATCGCCGGCGTGTTGACCGGCGCGCTGTTCGCGTGCGACCGCAAGCTCGACATCATCGGCACGGTGGTGTGCGGGCTCATCACGGGCTACGGCGGCGGCGTGCTGCGCGACACGCTGATGCAGGGCACGGGCGTGTACTTCACGTCGCACCCCGACCTCATCGTCATCTGCATCTTGCTGTGCGCGTTCGTGTTCTACTTCCGCGGCGTGTTTCGCCACTTAGAGGCTACGGTGTTTTTTGCCGATGCGCTGTCGGTGGGCCTGTTCGCGCTGGCGGGCGCGTCGAAGGCCGTGGCGTTTCAGCAGGGCATGGTGCTCAGCATCATCATGGGCGCCATCACCGCGGTGGGCGGCGGAGCCATCCGCGACATTTGCGTAGGGGAGATTCCCAGCGTATTCAAGCGCAGCAACTATTATGCCGTGGCCGGTTTGGGCGGCGCTACGGCGTACGTGGTGCTGGCGCGCTTCGGCTGCCCGCTTGCGCTGGCGGGCGTGGCCTGCGTGTTCGCCGTGGTGTTTTTGCGCTACTGGAGCGTGTACTTCGATTGGCGCACCACGGCCGAGGCCGATTTGACGCCGCGCGTTGCGCGCGGGCTGTGCCGCGCGGGCGGTGTGGTTGCGGGCGTGTTCTTGCACGGTGGCGACGACGAACGCCGCCGTCGCGACCGTGCAGCGCAGGCTGGCGGGATGAAGCCCGCTGGCGGTGGGGGAGATGACGCGTACGATGAAGGCGGCGAGGCGTCTGGACAGCACGCGGAAGACGAAAGCTGGCCTCAGAATTTACGGTAGCGGCTTGCCCGGCGCTTGGCACCCGTGGGGGTCTTGTTGCGTTTGGTCGCAGCCGCGGCGCGCAGCCGCTTGGCCTGCTACAATGCATCTACTACTGACGAAAAACGAAAGGGCCTTTTCATGGCTGATTACATCGAGGGCAAGCGCCCCGTTATCGAGGCGTTCCGCACCGGCGTGCCCATGCGTCGCATCCTTATGGGCGACTACATGAAGCGCGACCCCATGATCGAGGACATCATGCGCAAGGCGAAGCGCAATGGCGTGAAGGTCATCCAGGTTCCGCGTGCGGAGCTTGACGAGAAGTCGGCGCGCGGCAGCCATCAGGGCGTCATGGCCGAGGCCGCCCCGTTCAACTACGCGGGCATCGGCAAGGTCATCGACGACGCGAACAAGTACGCCGAAGAGCACGACGGCCGCGCGCTGGTGGTGTTGTGCGACCATCTAACCGACGCGGGCAACTTGGGCGCCATTAGCCGCAGCTGCGAAGCGGTGGGCGCATCGGGCCTGGTCATCCCCAACAAGCGCAGCGCGCGCGTTGAGGCGTCCACGTACAAAAGCTCGGCGGGCGCCATCACGCACGTGCCCGTGGCGCAGGTTTCCAACATCGTGCAGGCCATCCAGCGCCTGCAGGAAGAGGGCTTCTGGGTGTGCGCCGCAACCGAACACACCGACGACGTGGTGTGGGACGCCAACCTGAAGGGCAAAATCGCCATCGTGCTGGGCAACGAGCACGACGGCGTGTCCCGCCTGGTGCTCGAGCGCTGCGACTTCTTCGCGAAGCTGCCGCTTGAGGGCGAGGTGGCCAGCCTGAACGTCGCCCAGGCGGCAACGGCCGTCATGTACGAGTGGCTGCGTCAGAACAGGTAGGATTTGGCGAAAGTGCCAAGCGGGCTGAGAGCTCGGCGGGCGCGATGAGCGAACGCCCGCATACGGCTGGGTGCGCCTTCGCGGTTGCCTTTGTGCGATTCGGTTGACGGAGTCTTGGCGGGGCCCATGCGGCCTTGGCGCTGCGCGGGCCGTTCAACGGGCTCAGCAGTTTTAGCAAGTAATGAATGCGAAAGGAGGGATGTGCGATGGCGAAGCAACGCAAACGCCTGTTGCTGGTGGACGGCTACAACGTGCTGCGCTCGGGCAGTCGGTATCAGGAAGCGTTCGCGCATCCCGACTATACCGACGATGCGTTCAACACGGCGCGCGAGCGGCTGATCAACGACGTCATCAACTATGCGGGCCGCGATTACAAGGCCGTCATCGTGTTCGACGGCGCCGACAACGAGTTCTCCACCGGCGAAGTGGAAACTATCGGCGGCGTGCGCATTATGTTCAGCCCCGCCGGCACGTCGGCCGACAAGGTCATCGAGAAGCTGGCGCACGACGCGCGCGTGCGCAATGTGGAAACTCTGGTGGTCACGTCCGATGCCACCATCCAGGACACCGTGTTCGGCTTCGGCATCGACCGCATGTCGGCGAACGGGTTCTCGCGCGAGGTGGGTATGTACTACGAGGACGTGCACCTTGACGAGACGCCAAAAGTGGCGCTGAAACGCACGCTCGGTGACCGGATTAAACCGGACGTGCTCGAAAAACTGAAAGCCATGCGCGACGGCAAAGCATAAAGCGAAGCGGCCGGAAGGATCTCCTTCCGGCCGCTTCGCTACTCCTGCGTGCTGTCGAGGTGCTCCTTGGCCAGGTAGATGGGACGGCGCTTGTTCTCAATGTAGTCGCGTCCCAGGTATTCGCCAATGACGCCCAGCACGGCAAGCTGCAGGCCGCCGAACAGCAGAATCAGGCAGGCAAGCGTGGGGTAGCCGGGAACGTTCGTGCCATACAGTACGTATTCGCCCAGCACGGCAAGCAAGTAGACCACGGCGGCGACGGCGCACAGCGAGCCGATCCAGATGGCAACCTTCAGCGGCCACGTGGTGAACCCGAAGATGCCGGTGGCGGCATAGCGGAACAGCTTCCTGAACGACCACTTGCTTTTGCCGGCGGCGCGCTGCTCGGCTTCGTAGGGCACCTCAAGCGTGTTGAAACCGATCCATGCGAACAGCCCCTTGCTGAAGCGCTCGCGCTCGGGCAGCGCAAGCAGCGCATCGCGCACGCTGCGGCGGAACACGCGGAAGTCGCTGACGTTGGCGGGGATGGCAATGTCGTCGGCCATGCCGTTGAACGTTCGGTAGAACGCGCGCTTGAACAGCTTCAGCACGAAGCCTTCCTTGCGCTGAACTTGGCACGCGGCAACGCAATCGACGTCAGGGCTTTCCATGAGCAGGCGGTACATGCGCAGCGCATCGGCGGGCGTTTGCTGCATGTCGGCGTCGATAAGGCAGATGGCGCCTCCGCGCGCGGCCTGCATGCCGGCGTACAGCGCCGATTCCTTGCCGAAGTTGCGCGAGAACGTGACAGCTTGCACGGCGTGGCGGCCACGTGCCGTTTCGACGACGCGGCGCAAAAGCTGCGCGGAGCCGTCTTGGCTGCCGTCGTTGACGAACACGATCTCAAGCTTCACACCGGCGTTCTCGAAGCATTCCGTGGCCGTTTTGTAGAACAGCGGGATGTTGTCCGCCTCGTTGTAGCAGGGAACCACCAGCGTCAGGTCGTATGTTGCCTGAGCGCCCGGTGCTGTTTGCTGCGTGTTCTGCGCGTCCGTGCTCACTTGAGTTGCCTTTCCTTGTAGGTAGCGTGCTGCCTGGCTTTAACTGCCGGTGTAAATCGGTTTATTCCCTGTTCGCGAAGCGTGCGCAGCGGTTCAGCTACGAAGCTGCCGCGAACTGGCTGCTCCGTTTGCTGCACCGCTTGCGCGCACGTGCTGTCTTACGACGGTGCGGTGCGGTTCGCCGCATCCGCTTCTCGGGTTACTGTTTCGAGCTAGGTTTAGCTTTGTCTTGCCCCCCATGCTACGCTTGCGCACCGCCGCGCGCCATACGCCGAACAGCGTAACGGATGCAATGCTCACAATCGCGCCCGGCACCAGCCCCGGCGTCAGGTAGCGCAGCTCGATGGTGTTCTCGCCTGCGGGCACCCGCACGCCCATCAGTCCCTCGTAGGCAGGTTCAAGCTCGGCGGGCTGACCGTTGACCGTGACGCTCCAACCGTTCTCGTAGGGCTGGCTGATCACCAGCGTCTCGTCCTGCGCGGCGTTAAACGTGGCGGCGATGTGCCCGTTTTCGTACGCGGTCAGCGCGAAGTTGCCGGCAGCCTTGATGCACGATAGCTGCTCGGAAAGCGAGCCGACGTCAACGCTGACCACCTGCAGCAAGTCGCTAGCGTCAACGTCCCAGAAATCGTGCTGCGTATCCGCCGGCGTGCCGTCTTTGTGCTTGATCTCGAATGAATCGTCGCCAAGCGGCACGATCGAAACCTGCATCGGCTGCCCGGCGTGTCCTTCGCCAAGCGTCACCTCGTTGAACGACCCGCGTCTGCCAACGGTTTGCACGAACCGCCCATCGACGTACACGTCGCACATGATGCCGTTGTCGTAGAACAAGTCGAGCAGGCACAGCGTGGGCGCGTACAGCATCACCGGCCCGTCGATTGCCGGCGTGATGGTAAACGTGCGGCAGGTGCCGTCGCTGTCGTTCTCGCTGACGGAGGGGGCGGCGAACACGTCGGTGGCGTTATCGGCAGCCGCGTTGAGCAGGGCGTTTTGGTTCGCGAATGGCTGCCCTTGTTCCCATTCGACGCTTGTTTGCCCGGTGGTGCCCCAGCCAAGCGGCAGCGCCAAGTCGTTACGGTAAAGGTTGTAGGCGCCGCGCAACGTCTCGGTTCCCGCAAGCGTTGCGGCAGCGGGTGCGCTATCGTCGACGATGTGCGTGACGCCCAGCAGCGCATCGGCCACGATGTTTTGGCTGCGGTAGTACGTGCCCACGGGCGAGTATTTCGTGTAGCCAAGCGCGGCCAGCAGCTCCTGGATGCGCGATTCCTGCGTGGACGAATAGTGATCGAACGTGCTGTAGGCCAGCAGCAGCGCCATGTTGTCGGGGCCGTATGCCTTCGTGGAGCCCCAGTACGGCGCGGCGTTCGCCACGCGAGTGAACTCGATGCCGCCGTTTTCGCCGGGCGCGTCCTGCGCCGGAAGCTGCTGGTAGAACGCGCGCATGTTCGCAACATCGCCGGCATAGCCGCTTACTGGGTAGCAACAGGGCGTCAGCTGCAGGTAAGAAGCGTACACTTGCTCGCCGACAAGCAGGATAGCAAGCGCGGCGCACGCAACGGCCGATGCGATGCGGTGCGACGTGGCGGGACCTGCCGCGCTGGCGAGGTTCGCGCCGGGCGTTTTGCTGTCGGCAATGCGGGGCGCGAAGCCCTCTCGCGTGTCCGTTTGCGCAGCCGCCGCCATGGGCTTCGCCACGCTTTGCGCTGCTGTGCTTTGCTTGCCGCCGCCGCTTGCTTTGCGGGAAGCTGCATCGGTTGCGCGACTGCCGTGCGCTTTTGTTGCCGTCGCGCCCGCATGCGCGATTGCCGCTGCAAGCACGGTGAACCCGGCAAGGAGCGCAATCTCAAGCATGGCCAGCTTGAAGCTTGGGAGCCACGTTCCTTTCGCCAGTCGCGTTGCCGCGATGGACGCGGCGAACACGGCGGTCATAGCACCGCCGCCCCATGCGATGGCGCGCACGCGCCGTTCGCGGTCAAGGTCGCCCAGCCGACACATGCCCTCGGCGGCCAGCAGCACCAGCACCAGCAAAATAGCGAATCCGTTGCGGTTCGTGTACGAGCTTTCCACCACGAACCCGCTCCACACCGTGGTCCAGACGGGGAATATCAGCGAGCTGGCCATAACGGCGAACAGGATGCCGCTTGCCAGCTTCGCGCGCTTGCTAACCGCGCCGTTCGCGAAAAACACGCCAAGCCCCACCAGCGCGAACGCGGATATGACGATGGCGGGCGTGTTGCCGTGCGGATTCACGCCGGGCAAGGTACCGATGCAGAACAGGTTGGGCACGGCCAGCGGGTTGTGCGATAGTCCCAGCGACTCGACCAGCGACGAGAGGCCCACCAGCCCGCCGCCTTTGCCGCCCAAAAGCGACAGCGCGGTGGGCAGCAGCACCACAAGGCTTGCGCCCACGACAAGCAGCATGGTGGCGGCGAAGCGCACGCACGTGGCAAGCCGGCGCTCGCGCAGCTGCTCGGCCCGCGCAAGCTCGCAGAAGAAGTACAGCACGCTAAACAGGCATACCATGTAGCCCGTGTACCAGTTGAACAGCACGGCTGCGGTGCAGGACGCGAACAGCCCCGCGCAGCTTCGGCGCTGCACCAGGCGATAGGCGCCCAGCGCTGCAAGCGGCAGCATGATGACGCCGTCAAGCCACATGATGTTGCTGGCGTATCCCAGCACGTAGCCCGACAGCGCGTACGTGCTTGCCAGCGCAACCAGCAACCCGTGCTGCCACCACGGCGCCGCAACCGTGGCGCGCCGCGCGCCGCGCAGGTTGGCCGCTGCGGGGGCCAGGAAACGTCCGCGCAGCAAGGTCAGGCACGTCAGGGCGCAGGCGGGGATTTTCAGCAGATACAGCACGCTGAAGAATTTCGGCATGTCCTCGGGCTGCCAAAAGGCGGCCAGCAGGTTGAACGGGCTTGCCAGATAGTACGAGAACAGGCTGAACATGCCGCCGCCAAGCCCGGCGGCGTTGCTGTACAGCAGGTCGGCATCGCCGCGCAGCACGTCGGAGAACCATCCGAAGTAGTCGACGTATTGCAGCGGCATGTCGTACAGCATCACCGAAACGTCGCCGAACGGATAGATGCCCGAAGCGGCGAACGCGGCCAGCACTACGGCGAAGGGGACAAGAAACGCCAGCGCATACGGCGCGACGGTTTTCGCGAAGAGGTGCTCGCGGTCGGCGTCGGATGAAACGGTGATTGGCAATTGCATGATGATAAGTAGCCCTTTCGGTATGCTCCGCGAAAAGGGGAGCAGCATTCGATACTACTGGTGCTGCCGCTTCAGCACAACTTTGTACGCCCGCGCGCGCAAACAAACTAAAGCATCAACACAAGGAAAAGCGTCAACGCAAGCGGTATCGCGGCAGCAACGTTGCTATTGAAATGTTGCTGTCCCCTCGTCTTCGATTCAGAAAATCTCATTATTGGCCAGTGTTCGCCAAAAATTCGAGAAGCTGAAGGTTTCGCGGCCATATTTTGCCGAAGCTGAATTGCCTTAGTTTCTGATGTCGTCCAGTACGTCATCTCGACCATCAAAAAGGTAACGAAAGGAGGATTTCCGGTAGTGAACGCATAGAAGAATGAGCATGGTGGCGATCGCTCCACATTGCCAAATTCAGGTTCTCGTTTTTTTGGCAAACAGTGGCCACAATTTTGAGAAGTTGAAGAAGCCGGAAGACCCGAGGCGACGTCGCCTAGAAAAGCGACGAGAACGTGCGGCGGGGTAGGGATGGGGCAGCGGCAAGGGCGCGCGTATGCGATCGCGGGCGAGGATTGGTGCGATAAGGGCGGCCCCAATGTTGCCTTCACGCTGCCCGCTGCGCGCTTGGGGCCTTTGTGCGTTTGTATTGCCGTCCGGGCGTGGTAGAATGCCTTTCGGTTGCGTGGGTTGCAACTGCGTTTCCCCAGGTAGATGGGCAAAACAACAAAAAACTTCCACAGTTCGTAAAAATTTTCCTTGACGGGCTTGACCTTTCGACGTATTCTAGCAAATTGCAACTTTTTCGCAGTTTTGCGGATGCACCTGAAGGAGGAAAAGCCTCGTGGCCCAAGACAAAAATGCTGGTCAGACAGTACTTTATCGCAATCGCCGCTCGTTTGCGAAGATTCCTGACGTCATGGACGTGCCCAACCTCATCGCCATTCAAACGGATAGTTTCAAATGGTTCATGAACGAGGGCCTCGATCAAGCGTTCCAGGACATCGCCCCGATCGAGAACAACACCAAGGACATGTGTGTCGAATTCGGCGACCACAAGTTCGGCGAACCCAAGTACACCGTCGACGAGTGCAAGGAAAAGGACGTCAGCTATCAGGCGCCCCTGTTCGTTGAAATCCGTTTCATCAACCGTGAAACGGGCGAGATCAAGGAGCAGGAGGTGTTCATGGGCGATTTCCCGCTCATGACCAACCGCGGCACCTTTATCATCAACGGCACCGAGCGCGTCGTCGTGTCCCAGCTCGTTCGCTCCCCGGGCGTGTACTTCGGCTCCGAGCGCGACAAGACCTCCGACAAGACGCTGTACAACGCAAAGGTCATCCCCAGCCGCGGTGCATGGCTGGAGTTCGAAACCGACAAGCGCGACATCCTGTCCGTGCGCATCGACCGCAAGCGCAAGCAGCCTGCAACGCTGCTGGTGCGCGCGCTTGGCCTGGCCGAAACCCGCGAGGAGATCATCGAGCTGCTCGGTAACGACGAGATGGTGCTGCGCACGCTCGACCGCGACCCCGCCACAACGAAGGAAGAGTCGCTCATCGAGCTGTACAAGCGCTTCCGTCCCGGCGAGCCGCCTACCATCGACTCCGCGCGCACGCTGCTTGAGGGCCTGTTCTTCAACCCGCAGCGCTACGACCTGGCGAAGGTTGGCCGCTACAAGATCAACAAGAAACTCGGCTTCGATCAGGAGGAGTCCACGTGCTCCACGCTGACCGAAGAGGACATCACGAAGACCATGCAGTACATCATCGGCCTGCATGCGAACGCTGATGGCGTGAAGGTCGACGACATCGACCACTTCGGCAACCGCCGCATCCGCACGGTCGGCGAGCTGATCCAGAACCAGTTCCGCATCGGCCTGTCGCGCATGGAGCGCGTCGTGCGCGAGCGCATGAGCATGCAGGAGCCCGACGAGATCACGCCGCAGTCGCTCGTGAACATCCGCCCCATCGTGGCGGCCATCAAGGAGTTCTTCGGCTCCTCGCAGCTGTCCCAGTTCATGGACCAGGCCAACCTTGCTGCAGGCATCACGCACAAGCGTCGTCTGTCCGCACTCGGCCCGGGCGGCCTGTCCCGCGAGCGCGCCGGCTTCGAAGTTCGCGACGTTCACAATTCCCACTACGGCCGCATGTGCCCCATCGAGACGCCTGAAGGCCCGAACATCGGCCTTATCGGTTCGCTGGCAACGTTCGGTCGCATCAACCCCTACGGTTTCATCGAGACGCCGTACCGCCGCGTTGTCGACGGCAAGGTAACCGACGACATCGACTACCTGACGGCCGACGAGGAAGAAAACCACACCATCGCCCAGGCAAACGAGAAGTTCAACCTGGAAACGCGCGAGTTCGGCACCACCGACAAGGACGGCAACTTCGTGCCGGCCACGCGCGTGCTGTGCCGTACGAAGGACGCCGACGGCGTGTTCGGCGAGCCTGGCGAGGTGCTGCCCGAGCAGGTCGACTACATGGACGTTTCCCCGCGTCAGATGACGTCGGTGGCTACGTCGCTCATTCCGTTCTTGGAGCACGACGACGCAAACCGCGCCCTCATGGGTTCGAACATGCAGCGTCAGGCCGTGCCGCTGCTCAAGCCGCACGCGCCGCTTGTCGGCACCGGCATGGAGCACCGCATCGCCGTTGACTCCGGTGAAATCCTCATCGCGCAGAACCCCGGCGTGGTCGACTACGTTGACGGCCAGACCATCATCGTGCTGAACAACGACGGCGAGTACGACGAGTACCTCGTGCCGAAGTTCCAGCGCTCGAACCAGTCCGGCTGCATGAACCATCGCCCCATCGTCCGCAAGGGCGACGAGGTGGCCGCTGGCGACGTGCTGGCCGACGGCCCGTCGTGCGACGGCGGCGAGCTGGCACTGGGCCAGAACCTCATGGTCGCCTACATGCCGTGGGAAGGCTACAACTACGAGGACGCCATCATCGTGTCCGAGCGCGTGGTGTCCGAGGACCTGCTGACGTCCATCCACATCAGCGAGTACGAACTTGATGCGCGCGACACGAAGCTGGGCCCCGAGGAGATCACCCGCGAGATCCCGAACATCTCCGACGACATGATCGGCGACCTGGACGCCGACGGCGTCATCCGCGTGGGCGCCGAGGTGTTCCCCGGCGACGTGCTGGTGGGCAAGGTCACGCCGAAGGGCGAAACCGAGCTGACCGCTGAAGAGCGCCTGCTGCGCGCCATCTTCGGCGAGAAGGCCCGCGAGGTGCGCGACACGTCCCTGAAGGTGCCGCACGGCTCCGGTGGCCGTGTCATCGACATCCACCGCTTCAGCCGCGCCGCCGGCGACGAGCTGGCGCCGGGCGTCAACGAGCTCGTGCGCATCTACGTGGCTCAGAAGCGTAAGGTCCAGCAGGGCGACAAGCTGTCAGGCCGCCATGGTAACAAGGGCGTTATCTCCCGCGTGCTGCCGGTCGAGGACATGCCGTACCTGGCTGACGGCACCCCCATCGACGTCATGTTGAACCCGCTGGGCGTTCCGTCTCGTATGAACGTCGGTCAGCTGCTTGAGAACCACCTTGGCTGGGCGGCGAAGTGGGGCTGGAACGACGACCCGAACTCCGACGAGCCTGTCGAGGGCCCGCAGTTCGTGGCCACGCCGGTATTCGACGGCGCCACCGAGGAGGAAATCTCCGACGCCATCGAGGCCGCTAACCGCAACCTCATCAACTGGAACCACAAGAAGTACGGCGACCTGGCGCGCGACGAGTTCGTGCCGCAGCTGTCCCGCACGGGCAAGACGTGGCTGTTCGACGGCCGCACCGGCGAGAAGTTCCGCGAGCCCATCACCGTCGGCCAGACGTACATCCTGAAACTCGGCCACATGGTCGACGACAAGATTCACGCCCGCTCCACCGGCCCTTACAGCCTGATCACGCAGCAGCCGCTCGGCGGCAAGGCGCAGTTCGGCGGCCAGCGCTTCGGCGAGATGGAAGTGTGGGCCCTGTATGCGTATGGCGCGTCCAACGTGCTGCAGGAGATCCTGACCGTGAAGTCCGACGACACGTCGGGCCGCGTGAAGTCCTACGAGGCCATCGTGAAGGGCGAGAACACGCCCGCTCCCGAGGTGCCCGAGAGCTTCAAGGTTTTGGTGAAGGAAATGAAGTCGCTGTGCCTCAACGTCGAGCTTGAGGGCCACGACCACCAGACCATTGACGTGACGCACGACCCCGATCTGGACGACGTGAAGAAAGACAACGCTGACCAGGCTCTGTTCAACGCCATCGCTGAAGATGCGCGCAAGACGGAGGCCGATGATGCCAGCGCTTTGGATAGCATCGCTGCCGAACTGGGAGAATTGATGGCTGACACGAAGCAAGACGACAACAACGACCTGATCGGCAAGGAGGACGAGCGATAAATGACGACGGAATTCGACGTTAACAATTTCGACGCCCTGCGCATTTCCCTGGCTTCCGCCGAGGACATCCGCAGCTGGTCGCGCGGCGAGGTTAAAAAGCCCGAGACCATCAACTACCGCACGCTCAAGCCGGAAAAGGACGGCCTGTTCTGCGAAAAGATCTTCGGCCCCACGAAGGACTGGGAGTGCGCGTGCGGCAAGTACAAGCGCGTCCGCTTCAAGGGCATCGTGTGCGAGCGCTGCGGCGTCGAGGTGACGCGCAGCAAGGTTCGCCGCGAGCGCATGGGCCACATCGAGCTGGCGGCCCCCGTCAGCCATATTTGGTACTTCAAGGGCTCCCCGAGCCGCTTGGGCTACCTGCTTGACATCCCGCCGAAGGAGCTGGAGAAGGTTCTGTACTTCGCAAGCTCCATCATCACGTCCGTGGACAAGGAAGCCCGCGACGAGGACGTCGAGGACCTGCGCGACGAGCTGGCTGCCGACCTCGAGGAGCTCGACGCCGAGCGCGACCGCCTCATCGAGCAGACGCGCAAGCTGTCCGTGGACTACGTGCCCGAGGACGACGACTTCGTCGACGACATCGATGAGGACGAGCGCCTCACGCCCGAAGATGTCGAAGAGGAAATCGCCGACATCTATGAAGAGTTCAACGAGCGCAAGGCGCTGCGTCAGGACGCGTTCGACCTGTTCCTGAAGATCGAGCCGAAGCAGCTGGTGCCCGACGAGTCGCTGTACCGCGAGATGCGCGCTAACTACCGCGACTACTTCACGGGCGGCATGGGCGCCGAGTCCGTGCGCGACCTGCTTGACGCCATGGACCTTGAGGCCACGGCCGAAGAGCTGCGCGACGTCATCGCCAACGGCAAGGGCCAGAAGCGCGCGAAGGCCATCAAGCGCCTGAAGGTCGTCGACGCGTTCCTGAAGTCCACGAACAAGCCGTCCGACATGATCCTGGACGTTGTGCCGGTCATCCCGCCCGATCTGCGCCCCATGGTGCAGCTCGACGGCGGCCGTTTCGCCACGTCCGACCTGAACGACCTGTATCGTCGCGTCATCAACCGCAATAACCGCCTGAAGCGCCTGCTTGACCTCGGTGCCCCCGAGATCATCGTGAACAACGAGAAGCGCATGCTGCAGGAAGCTGTGGACAGCCTGTTCGACAACGGCCGTCGTGGCCGTCCGGTCACGGGCCCTGGAAACCGTCCGCTCAAGTCGCTGTCCGACATGCTCAAGGGCAAGCAGGGCCGCTTCCGTCAGAACCTGCTGGGTAAGCGCGTCGACTACTCCGGCCGTTCGGTAATCGTCGTCGGCCCGACGCTGAAGCTGCACCAGTGCGGCCTGCCGCAGCAGATGGCGCTGGAGCTGTTCAAGCCCTTCGTCATGAAGCGCCTGGTGGAGCTCGAGTACGCTGCCAACATCAAGGCCGCCAAGCGCGCCGTCGATCGTTGTGCTAGCTACGTGTGGGACGTGCTGGAAGAGGTCATCGTGGACCATCCGGTCCTGCTGAACCGCGCACCAACCCTGCACCGTCTGGGCATCCAGGCCTTCGAGCCCGTGCTTGTTGAAGGCAAGGCCATCAAGCTGCATCCGCTGGCCTGCACCGCTTTCAACGCCGACTTCGACGGTGACCAGATGGCCGTGCACGTGCCGCTGGGCGCCGAGGCTCAGGCCGAGGCCCGCGTGCTTATGCTGTCCGCGAACAACATCAAATCCCCGGCTCATGGCCGCCCGCTGACCGTGCCTACGCAGGACATGATCATCGGCTCCTACTACCTGACGGCAGCCCGCGACGGCTTCCCGGGCGAGGGCCGCGTGTTCATCGACTTCGCCGATGCTCGCAACGCTTACGACGCTCGCGCCGACGTTGACCTGCAGGCCAAGATTCAGGTGCGCCTGACGAAGGACACGAAGGTGGCTTCCGCGTTCGGCAAGTTCGAGGACTGTAAGGCTGGCCAGCGCATCCAGACCACCATCGGCCGCATCATCTTCAACGACTCGTTCCCCGAGGACTACCCCTTCTTGAACTACCAGATGAACAAGAAGGAGATCGGTCGTCTGGTCGAGGACGTCACGAACCGCTACGAGCTGGCCGACGTGCCGGCTATCCTGGACGGTTTGAAGGCCACGGGTTACCACTACGCAACCCGCGCCGGCATCACCGTGTCCGTCTACGACGCCACCGTGCCGCCGAGCAAGGCCGACATCCTGGCTGCCGCCGACGAGAAGGTTGCCGCCATCGACGAGGACTACGAGATGGGCCTCATGAGCCCTGAAGAGCGCCACAAGCAGGTTGTTGACATCTGGACGGATGCCAACGAGGAGGTCGGCGAGGCCATGGCTGCGAACTTCGACCTGTTCAACCCCATCTTCATGATGGCCGACTCCGGTGCTCGAGGCAACATCAAGCAGATTCGTCAGCTTGCCGGCATGCGCGGACTTATGGCCGACACGAAGGGCGGCACCATCGACATTCCCGTTAAGTCGAACTTCCGCGAGGGCCTGTCGGTGTTGGAGTACTTCGTTTCCACGCACGGCACTCGAAAGGGTATGGCTGACACCGCTCTGCGTACCGCCGACTCGGGTTATCTGACCCGTCGTCTGGTGGACGTTGCGCAGGACGTTATCGTGCACGAGATCGACTGCGGCACGAATATCGGCGTTCCGTACCCGCTGCACAATGAAAAGGGCGAGCTGGACGAGAATCTCATCGGCCGCTGCCTGCTTGAGGACGTCAAGGCTGCCGACGGCTCGGTGGTCATGGAGGGCGACAACTACATCACCTCTCTCGATCAGCTGGCCGCTATGGAAGCTGCAGGCGTCGAGGAAGTCACCATCCGCACGGTCATGACGTGCCATGCCGAGCACGGTGTGTGCCAGAAGTGCTACGGTTGGGACTTGGCCACGGGCCGTCCGGTCAACATCGGCACGGCGGTCGGCATCATCGCCGCCCAGTCCATTGGCGAGCCCGGCACGCAGCTGACCATGCGTACGTTCCACGCCGGCGGCGTTGCAGGCGAGGACATCACGCACGGCCTGCCGCGTGTTCAGGAGCTGTTCGAGGCCCGCAAGCCGAAGGGCCAGGCAGTGCTGGCGGAGATTTCCGGCACGCTGCAGATTAGCGCGGACAAGAACTCCAAGACGCTGACCATCCACGACCAGGAAGGCAACTTCCGCGAGTACGTGGTGTCCGCTCGCGCCACCATGCTCCCGGGCGTGGAGGACGGTTGCCAGGTTCGCGTGGGCCAGCAGCTCACGAAGGGCTCCATCAACCCGCACGACCTGCTGCGCCTGACCGACCCGAACACCACGCTGCGCTACATCGTGGCCCAGGTCCAGGACGTGTACGTGTCCCAGGGCGTGGACATCAACGACAAGCACATCGAGGTTATCGCGCGCCAGATGCTGCGCAAGGTGGCCGTGCTTGACGCCGGCGATTCCGACTTCCTGCCGGGCCGCCAGGTCAACCGCTTCGAGTTCGAGAACGTTGCCAACGAGCTTATCGCCGAGGGCAAGAACCCGCCGGTGGGCCAGCCGCTGCTTCTGGGCATCACGAAGGCCTCGCTGGCCACGGATTCGTTCCTGTCCGCCGCATCGTTCCAAGAGACCACGAAGGTGCTCACCGACGCCGCCATCGAGGGCAAGGTCGACCACCTGGTGGGTCTGAAGGAGAACGTCATCATCGGCAAGCCGATTCCGGCCGGCACGGGTCTGAAGCGCTATCGCGACGTGGGCCTTACCTACAAGGGCAAGCCGACGGCGCCGGTCACCGGCGACACGCTGCCGGATTACGCTCCGGACGACCTGCGCAAGATTGAGGACCTGCTGCCGCAGCCGCAGGATTGGTCGCTCGACGGCGAGGGCTATCTCAACATGGGCGGCAACTATGGCAGCTACTACAGCGGCCTGTCGCTGGGTCACCGCGGCCCGCAGCTGTCCGACGAGGACGCGCGCCTGTACATCTACGATGACCTGGGCGTGTCGCAGCGCTGGGCCAACAAGTTCAGCGAGGCCGGCATCGAGACGGTTGCCGACCTGGTCGGCCACACCGAGGACGACCTGCTGCGCATCGAGGGCATTGGTGCGAAGGCCATCGAGGAGCTGAAGGAAGGCCTTGAGCAGCACGGCCTGCTGCATGTGATCGAGGACGACCTGAGCGCGTCTTCCGATGACATGAGCCAGCTGCTTGACATGGTGTTCAGCCCGGACGACACCATCCTCATCGGTGGCGATCAGCCGGCCACGTTCAACACGGAGGGCGAGGACATGCTGGGCGAGGCGCTGCCGCCGCGCAGCTACCACCGCAACCTCGAGGAGCTCGACGAGCTTCTGGGCTCTTCCGCCTTGGGTTTCGGTCTGACCAGCCGTGAGCACGAGGAGAACTCCAACGCCGCGCAGGAAAACGGCGACGAATAGCAACTGCTAGCGAAGGGGCGCGCCGCGGCGCGCCCCTTTCTCGTTGAGGAAGCGGGACAAGGGGACAGTCCCTTTGTCCCACTTTTCGTTACCGAATGGTTACGGGGAAAGTGCAGGCTGCAGGCGGTGGCCCGGCGCTGCTCGGCGGCCGTTGGCGCGGAGCTGGATTGCGCTTGAGATGCCGGTTTCGCAGGTCGGCGCTGCAGGGTTGTGCGTAAACTCGCTTTCGCGTTTTCGCCTGCATTCCGCAACTGCCCGTACATACTTGCTTGGACGTTATCGCTAATGGAAAGAGGATTCATGTCCGAGAAAACTTACATTCCCGCTGGCGAGCAGGGTCAGGCGCCTGCTTCGCAGATTGGCGCCACGCTTGAGGCACTTGCCGGCACCATCCATGCGCGCCGCAACGCGGGCGATGAAAGCTATACGCACCGTCTGCTGACGGGCAA
Source organism: Senegalimassilia sp. (assembly GCF_977052095.1). Classification (NCBI taxonomy): domain Bacteria; kingdom Bacillati; phylum Actinomycetota; class Coriobacteriia; order Coriobacteriales; family Coriobacteriaceae; genus Senegalimassilia; species Senegalimassilia sp. The sequence goes on along the minus strand of NZ_CDRSTZ010000010.1, from coordinate 29,704 downwards.
TGCTGATTCCCCGCTAAAGAAAGTGGTTGAGGAATCGAACGAGGTTGCGCTGGCCGCGAAGGACGTCGAGGCCGCTCGCGCGCTGCTGGCGGGTGTTTCCGGTCACGAGGGCTCGCATCCGGGCATGGTCGAGGCGTTAGCGAAGCAGGCAGACGCCGCTTGCGACCATCTGCGCTACGAGGCCGCCGATGTGGTGTACCATCTTCTCGTTGTGCTTGAGCGCTACGGCATCGATATCGATGAGTTTGCCGCAGAGCTGAACAACCGCATGACCGACGAGGAGCGCCCTGCCGGCGCTGTTCGCCTACATGAAGAGCACGTGAAGCGCGGCAAGTAGCGCTTCGTTTTCGCAAACGTTTCAACAGCTATCGAAAAGGGGAAAGATATGGCACGTCTTTTCGGCACTGACGGGGTTCGCGGCGTCGCGAACAAGGAATTGACTTGCCAGATGGCCTTCCAGCTCGGCCAGGCCGCGGTGGCCTTCAAGGGCCGCACCATCCTTATCGGCAAGGACACGCGCCTGTCCGGCGACATGCTGGAGTCGGCCGTTGCCGCCGGCGTCATGTCCATGGGCGGCACGGCGCTTCTGGCGGGCATCATCCCGACGCCGGCCATCGCGCTTCTGACGCGCGAGCTGCACTGCGACGGCGGCATCGTCATCTCCGCGTCGCACAACCCGCCGGAGTACAACGGCATCAAGATCTTCGACGGCCAGGGCTTCAAGCTGCCCGACGCCGTGGAGGACGAGATCGAGGCGTTCATGGCCCGCGGCGGCGCGGCGGCCGACGAGCTACCGAACGGCGACGAGGTGGGCGTGGCCGTGCCCGTGGACAACGCCTGCGAGCTGTACATCCAGCACGCCGTTGACACCGTGGCCAAGCAGGGCATCGACTTCGCGGGCCTGAAGGTGGCGCTCGACGTGGGACACGGCGCGTCGTGCATGACCAGCCCCGAGGCGCTGCGTCGCCTGGGCGCCGAAGTCACCGTCATCAATGAGGACTTCTGCGGCACCGACATCAACGTGCAGTGCGGCTCCACGCACCTGGAGCCCCTGCGCGCGCTGGTGGCCGAGTGCGGAGCCGACGTGGGCATCGCGCACGACGGCGACGCCGACCGCGTCATGCTCATGGACGCAGACGGCAACGAGATCGACGGCGACATGGTGGAGGCCGTGTGCGCCATCGACCTGAAGCAGCGCGGCCTGCTTGCGGGCGACACCGCCGTGTCCACCGTCATGGCGAACCTGGGCCTGACGCACGCGCTGCGCGACGCGGGCATCAACCTCATCCAGACGAAGGTGGGCGACCGCTACGTGCTGGAGGCCATGCGCGAGGGCGGCTACGTCATCGGCGGCGAGCAGTCGGGCCACACCATCTTCCTGGAGCACAACTCCACGGGCGATGGCTTGGTCACGGCGCTGCAGTTCCTGGCCGCGTGCAAGCGCGCCGGCAAGACGGCCGGCAAGGCGGCGCGCGTCATGACGCGCTTCCCGCAGACGCTCATCAACGTGCGCGTGAAGGACAAGCACGCCGCCGACGGCAACGCGGCCATCGCCGACGCCGTGGCGGCCGCCGAGCAGGCGCTCGGCGAGGACGGCCGCGTGCTTCTGCGCCCCTCCGGCACCGAGCCGGTGGTGCGCGTGATGGTGGAGGCGCTCGACGCCGCCGCCGCCGAGCAGCACGCCAAGGCCATTGCCGAAGTGGTGGAGCGCGAGATTTAACGCTTCGATTTCAACGAAACGTTGAAATCGGGCGCGATTTTCGGTGAAACGATTGAAGCCGCTGCAGGTGTGATTCCTGCAGCGGCTTTTTGCATGATAGGGCGGGGGACGGACCGAGCGGGTGGTCGAATGCCCTGTGTGAAGTTGACCGCCATCAAACAGACAGAGGTCGGTGTAAACCGGTAACCGAACGATAGGGGGAGGGGCGAGCACCTGCTGCTGAGGGCAAAAGAAATGGGCCGCGCTTGCGTTGCCGTAGAGGCTTGCGAGCGCGGCCCGATGGCTACGGTTACTCCAGCGAAAGCGGCTTGGTGGGGCTTTCGGAATCTGCGGGCGTTGCAGCGTGCGCCGGCTTTGCGGCATGCGCCGGAGCCTTTGCGTGAGCAGGCGTTTCGTCGGCTATGCCCGTAACCTCGGCAAGCCATGCGGCATCAAGCGGTCGCGCCGTCTCGGCTTCGGGCGCGGCGTGCGCGCCAGCGTGGGCCGCCGCGCTTTCGCGCACAACCTTGCGGCGCCAGTACATCCAGAAGCCCAGCGCACCTGCGGCCGCTGCCGCAAGCGCGGCAAGTAAACCGCTTACGACGGGGTTCGCCTGGCGCGCAGGCAAGCCCGGTTCGGGCACGGAAACGCGGAAGTCGTCGAGCGTGGGGGTGTTTGCCGTGTGCTTGGCCGCAGGCATCAGCACGTTGTCAAGCGTGACGCCCTTCTTGGCTTCCTCAACGGGCTTGTCGTATTCCGTCAGGTCGTACGCGTCGATATAAGCCTTCAGCGTGCGGGAATACGAGGTGCTGGTCGCATACCGTCCCTGCAGGTAGTCGCAGGCATCCTCGTAGCTTTGCGTGTTCGACTTCTTTACGGGGTTGTACAGGCTGTTGTTCGTCAGCAGCCCCACGTAGTCCTCAAGCGATTCCAGCATGGTGGGGTATTTGCGGAACTCGGCGACGATGGTTTCCAGATGGCCTTCACCGTCGTCCTCCTGCGTTTTCATGCGCACGCTTTTGCCGTCGTAGCTGCCCTTGATGCCGAACAGGTTGTTGTACGGTTCGCACGAAAGCCCCGACGAACCGGACGCCGACTCCACCACGGCCTGCGCGATCATAACCGATGCGTACAGGTCGTTTTCCTGGCACAGCTTGCGAGCTTCCTCGCCGATTTGGCTGATGAACTGCTCGGTGGTCAGGTTGCGCGAGACGTAGACCAGCTCGTCCTCGTCAAGGGTGGCGCTTTCCTGCACCATGTCCTTGGGGGCGTCCTCGACGTCTTCGGCGGGTTTATCCGTAGAGGAGCCGTTGCCGGTGCTTGCGGACGGGGTGCTGGGCGCGGTGGACTCGGCCGGGGTTTCGGAGGGCTTCGCGGGCGTGACGGGATCGGGCTTTGCCTCGGGTTTTGCCTCGGGCTCGGAGGAGGCGCTCGAATCTGCGATGGCCTTCTGCGTTTGCTTGACCAGTTTCGCCAGGTCGGCGTCTATGGTTGCAAGCGCGTCGGCGTCGATGGCGAGGAAGTCCGCTGCAGCCACGGTTTCGCCGGATAGGTACGCCTTGAGCGGCTTCAGGCCGACGAGCTCGGCAGCCTTTGCCTTGTCGAGGATGGCCTGGTTTTCCGCGTCGGTTGCGGTCCAGTCGCCGGTGTTGGCGACGCTTTCGATGGGCGTTGCCTGTGCCGCGTACGCAACGCCTGCCAAGGCTTTGCCCTGCGTAAGCGTGAGACCTCCCATGGCGGGGGCCGTTGCCATGGATGTTGCCAGCACCGCGGCAAGCGCGGCGTTCGTGAAAATGGTGCCCTGCTTCATTACGCTATCGTACCGTTTCTCCTTGTTCGACCTAGTAAGCCTAGTATAACTTATAATTCCTCCATGTGTCGCCCACCGCGATAATCATCACGCGCGCTTCATTCGATGCCGGTGTGGAAATCGTTCGCCAATCGTCGCGATTCCTTCACGTTTTTCGCCGTTGAACAGGGCAAAACCCGCGAAAATGTTGACTGTTCGCGGAGGGGGGACAAGCACGGTCAAGGAATCGGCGCGTTCCCTTGTGCGACTTCAGCCATTGCCCTTGCATTTTCGTTATAATCATCCGCATCCGCACGAAGAAGCGCGGCTGCCGCTGAACGGGAATGGGAGGTTTAATGGCCGAGCTGCAGATCAAGCCAGGAACGAAGCTGAAAGTGGCTTTCGACACAGCCGTGGGCCAGCAAACCGATTTCAACATGATGGCCACCTTCAAGGGCACCATCGACGAAGCCTATTTCCTTATCAGCGCGCCCATGCTTGCCGGCAAGCCGCTGATCTTGGACGAGAATCAAAAACTCCTGTTCCAGTACACCGAAGGCGGCAACACCTTCATGCTGGCCGGCTACCCCGAGTCCGTGGAGAAGGCGGGCATCCGCACGCTGTGGAAGATGCGCCAGGTGGCCGAGCATCGCACGTTCTTCAAGCGCCGCGACGAGCGCTTCAAGGTGTCCATGCGCCTGCGCTACCTGCGCGACGAGGCCCCCGAGGATCAGCAGGAAGAGGCCATGACCATTGACGTTTCCGCCGGCGGTTTGGCAATGTATTTGAACGACTACCCCGACGTGGGAGAGGCCCTGCAGGTGAAGCTTCCCGCGGTGCGCGTGGACGACCAGCGCTATGAGCTGCCCGTGCAGCTTGGCATCGTGTGCTGGCTGCGTCAGGCGCCGAAAGGCAGCTTGTTCCGCAATGCCTGCGGCATCCAGTTCCGCTACGCCGACGAGTTGGAGCGCGAGGCCATGAAGGAATACATGGAGCACGTGCGCGCCAAGTACAAGATCTAAGGACCATGGCATTGTTTGGCAAGAAGAAAGAAGAAGCGGGTGAGCAGCCTCGGCGCGAAAAGGCGCGTGCCAAAAGCAACCGCGTGGTCCGCGTAAAAGAGCTGGAACAGGCCCTGGCCGAGGACAAGGACATCGATGTCGATGCCATCGTTTCCATGTACATGCCCAAGCGCCGCATGGCCCGCATCGGCGAGGCGCTGCTTCGTTTGGGCACGTTGCAGAAGGTGCTCATCTGCTTGGCCCTGTTCATGGCGGTGCTGTTCGGCATCTCGTTCATGCAGGAGAACATGGGCAACTTCACCATCAACCTGAACCGTTTGGAGCTGTTCAGGCGCGGCGTTGCCATTGCCGACAACAGCCAGTTCGAGGGCGCCACCGCGCGCCTTACCGCCGAAGCGGTTGCCTACGGTACCAACATCGCCGAGGAGGACCTGCCCGATAACCTGGACCAAATCGACGGAAGCCACAACGGCAGAAGCTACGTTGCCTATACCTTTTATATCCGCAATGCCGGCAAGGAAGATTTGGGATACAGCGGCCAGCTGAAAGTCGCCTCCGCGTCGAAGGGCGTTGAAAAGGCCGCCCGCGTGCGCGTGTATCGCAATGGCGAAGCGGTCACCTATGCCGCGCCCGCCTCCGATGGCAGCAATGAGCCTGGGTGCGAGAGCTTCGAATCGGACGATCTGGTGTGCCGTCTTTCCGACGACACCTTCAAGGTGGGCTACGTGGACAAGTACACGGTGGTCATCTGGCTTGACGGCGACGACCCCGAGTGCGTCGACGACATCGTAGGCGGCGCGGTCGAGTTCGCCATGGACTTTGCCGCCGATAGCGCTGAGGATACGAACCTGTTCACGAAGTTCGTGCAGGATATCGGCGACACGCTCACGGGTACCGACCCCATCGGCGCAGCCGGCACCGATGCCCCCGACTACTATCAGAACAACACCGTCACCTGGGATACCCGTCGCAACCAGGAGAACCCGCCCGCATAAACGTAACGCCGCAATCGACTTCATTCGCTGGAAGGGGACGTACATTATTTGCGGAGATACAGTTGAATCAGTTAGTTTACCTGCGATAAGACAGCGTCAGAGCGGGAACACTAGTGGTATAGTGCAGCCAGTAGGTTTGTCTATGGAATCCCGCTGCCCGCTGGGCGTCGATTTCATAAGAGAAGGAAAGGGATCGGGAAAGGATCCGTTATGGAAACGAAGGCACTGAAAAAGCAGCTCGGCGCTGCTATTGCCATGGTGCTGGTGGCCGCCATTGCGCTGGGCGCTGCCACGTTCGCATGGTTCGTGAACAACAATGCCGTTACGGCAACGGGCGTTGACGTAAGCACGTCTTCCTCCGTGCCGAATTTGTATATCACGAGCGCGGGCAAGACGACTGATGCGATGAGCACAAAGGACAACAAGAATCCAAGCAAGCTTTATCCCGTATCCACTAACGATGCTGAAAATTTTTATGAAACTAAGCATTGGACGTCTGGCAAAGATCATGCCCTTGCTGACGAGTATCAACTTGCGATTAAGCGTGACCAGGACAAACAAACCAAGGAATACAATAATGTTTACGCCGATTACACCTTTAAGCTTGGTGTCAGCAACGGTAAGATGAACGTTTACTTTGACTCTTCTAATGCAGCCACTACTTTGGCGGCTAATACCCAGATGGGCACTGCGGGCCGTTTCGCGATTAAATTCGGCGATGGGGCTTGGACGCTCTTTAAGGTTACGGGTACGGCAACTAACAACGGCTATTATACGGATAAGGCAGCAGCGACTGGTGACTATTGGGTAACGGGCGTTGGTGACGAAACCAAGGTTGAAAGCGCTGCTTACGCGAGCTTTGCAGACTATGCTGGCAGTATTAATGCTAATGGCCAGGCTGTTGCCGGCAATAGTTCCCTTGCTACGATTGATAGCACCGTAAATGGCGGCAAGGTAACCGTTACCGTTCGCGTGTGGTATGAGGGTTGCGACAAGGATTGCGTCTCTGAGAATGCTGCAACGGGCATTACTTCTGCAATCACCGGCAACCTCGGCTTTGTGGGCGTTCAGGTCGATTAGCCAACAATCACGGTTCAACATTCGCTAACTGCTTAATACCCTCGGGCTTTGTGCTCGGGGGTATTTTTATGTTGTCGGGGGGATCACCACGTCGGTGCGCTGAGGTGGCTTTGGCGTCTCGTTTTGCGACTTGGGGGATTATCAAGTTTAGGGTTGTTTTGGTTTGTTGCACTTTGGGATACGCCTTGTCTTACATGCTAAAATCCTAGATTGAATAGCTGTCGGAACTGGGCAATGTTTCTCGGCATCTGGGCGGCGTAGCCGCTTCGCTTTAAGGCTGAGAGGGCCCTGACACGGTGTAAGCAGGCAAGGAGGGAACGCGGTCCTTCGGGGCGTCAGAGCAGCATGAAGGCAACTGGCCAACATACCAACCACGAAGAGCTTCACGCAAGCCAAAACGCTGCTGAGGGTTATCGCGCCGTGGCCGACGAGCATGCGCAAACCCTGAAGGATTTCTGGAAGCGTTTCATGGTAAGCGGCTTGTTCGTGGTAGCCGCCCTTGTCATCATCTTGGCCTGCTTGGCATGGTTCCTGAACAACTCTCAGGTGAAGGCCGCCGGCGTTGGGGTGGACACGGCCGGTGCGCGCTTCGCCATCTCCTCCGACGGCACTCAGCAGGGCATTTATGATCAGGAAGCGGGCAAGGCCGGGCTTGATGTGGTCGATTCCATGAACGTAAGCGCTACTAGCAATTTGGTGAACTTGGGCGCTGGCGACGTTCTTGGCCCTGGCTCGTATGGCCAGCTCACCTACACGGTAACGCCGTATGCGAATGATCTTGGTGACGTGCAAATCGATATTTCCCGTGAGCTCACGGGAAAGCAGGGCGCCGCCGTTTCCGATACGGTTAAGGTCCTGGCATCAGGCCATCTCCTGTTCTTCGAATCGCGCGACGCCAATGGTTATTACGAGTCTCCCATACTCGGAAGCCAGCTGATTATCGCCGCAAGCGACTTCCGCGATTCTGGCGCCCTCAAGCCCGTTACTAAAACGCTGTACTGGGTGTGGCCTGAATACGTCCAGAACTTCGTGTATACCGGCAATGCAAACTATTACAAGAATCTTTTCGCAGCCGATAACGATAGCTACAAAGCCATGCAAGACTGCATCAACGCCAATAAGACTTCTTTCTACTCCATAGCGTCCGGTCAAGCGGTTCCCGTCCTAAGCAGCACCATGTCTTCCGCAGGCCTCTCAACGTGCGCTACGGCTTACAACAAGGCGGACGATGAGATCGGCAACGCGGTGGAGTATTACCAGGTGCGTCTTACCGCAAGCGAGGTGACGACCCCATGAGCGGCAACGAAGCGCGGATGACGTCGGCAAAAGATTGGATATACGGGCATCGCGGGCCGATTCTTGCGGCGTTGTCCGTTATCGCCGTCGTTCTGGTTGTTGCGGCGCTCACGCTATCGTGGTTTCTGACCAACAACAGCCTTTCGACGGTTGCCAAGGTTGATTCTCCCGCCGAGCTGAAAATCACCGTGCCAGGCGAGTCGGCGGCAACCCAGCTCGATCTGACCAACGACGCGGACTACGACAAAGTCAAAGTTGCCGAGGATGGCACGGTTACGGTTTACCGTAGCCGTGCTTTCAGCGTGGATAGCGGCGGTAACGCCTTTGAGCTGCAGGTTGCGAACACCACGAACATCAAAGACCTGAGCGTGAAGATTTATCGTGTCACGGTGAACGACCCTTCCGCTTCCGGTGATGTTACGGGTAATGGCTATTCGTGGAGTAAGGGTGCTGAGGTTACGGACTTCACGCCAATCGACGCTGATATAGCCAAATCCCAAACCTTTGGCGACTACGGGAGCATCCAAGCAAATGCCCTTCCCAGCTATCGTTGGAAACGATTCGAGGTAGCCGATCTTGATAAGAACGGAAGCGAAGCCGCTTCCGCGACCAACTTCATCATCGAGTGCTCGTGGCCCCAGGAGGGCAACTACAAGGAAACCGACGTAGCGTACCTGATCGCGAAGTCGTAGAGAGGAGGGACCGTGCTCGGGAACCGCGATGACAACTGCATCAAGCAAGAACGCGAAGGCGAAGGGCGCGGTTCGCTCACCGCTTCGCTGAACGGTATGGTCGATGGCATGGCAAGAACGCCTCAAGCGCGCAGGGCGTTGTGGGCGGTTGCTTTCGTGCTGGTCATTGCGGCGCTGGTGTTCGGCGTCCGTTTGACCTACAGCGCCTTCAGCGCGAACGACCACTTGAAGGCCGTTGCCGTTACGGGTACTTCGCAAAGCCTGTTCGCTTCCGATGTGCTGGCTCCATATTCAACAGCCCCTGATTCCCCTGCAGCCAAAAGCGTTGTGGTCGACACGAGCGGCGAAACATGCTCTTTCACCTTCCGCGTGTATAACTGCATGCTTGACGATCGGAATGTGTTCAATGACAAGGAAGTCGAGTACAAGCTGGACGTGAAAGCTAGCGGCATCAATGGAGATGGAGGGGCTATCGATTCGGGGTGGAGGCTCAGCTCCGTGCCCGAGGGGAAGGGCGAAACCGTTGTGCTTCCCGGTACGCAGGCCAAAATCGTTACCTATACGGTTTCCTTCGATAGGAGGCTGCTGAACAGCATCAAGTTCGCGATCTCTGCAAATGTCGTGAAGGATAAAAGCCCTGGAACCAACTTGACATGTTTGGCGGCTACCGTCACGCCGGCGGAACGTTCCGAGGTCAAGCCCGCTTCCGTCACTGGCGAATGGGCCGATAAGGGCAACGTTGGCGAATACGCCGCCTACAACTATCGCGTCAGCGTTACGGGCAAGCAGCAGACGGTAGCCCTGACGTGGGGCGAAAACGTTGAGCTCGATCCTCATTTCGCCGCGAATCACGCTGGCTGCAAAATCGACGACGCGAAACGTACGGCAACGTTTCCGATGTCGCCGGGTTCCGAGATCGTGAGCTTCTACTGGACCGGCGGAAGCGCCAGACCTTCCGATTGGGGGAATCTTGGCGTTTCGGTAAAGGCAAGCAGTTAGTTGTGAGCAGTTGGGAACGAACGGTCGGCAACTAGCGGCAACGCTCGGCGCCGGTGACAAGCAGATTCGCCCTTCGGGGCTTTGCATAGAACGAGGTTATTCATTGATGAGATCGGTAAAGCGCATACTCGCCGTGTACCTTACCTTCGCCATGGCGTTTCAGCTGTTCGCGCCGACTACCGGTGCGTTGGCGGAGGAGCTGAACGTCGTGTCTGGCGCAATGGCGCAGCAGCCTGGCAGTTCGGAGAGCGCAGACGGCAACGGCGGCGGATCCTCTGCGGATGCGGGCGCTGCTAGCGGCGATGACGCCTCGGCTTCCGGCGATGCCTCTGCAGGTGGAAGCGAAACGACCTCGGATGATGCTGCTTCGAGCGACGCTGCCGCGGGCGATGCCTCCAAGGGCCAGGAGCCAGCTGCGGACGAGTCCGTCAACGCCGGCGATGATGCGGCAGATGCGCAGGACGCTCCTGCAACGGTTGCCGCGGGCGCAACCATTACCACGGTTGCCGAATTGAAGAAGGCCATGGAGGTGGGGGATCATGGCAATGTGACCGCAACAGGCGAAACCGTTACCGCCATCACGTTCAATGACGCTGTGGGTTTGCGCATCATCTCGAATGCGGCTCCTCAGCTGTACCAAAATGCGGCTTTGACCAGAGGCGGGCAAACGGGCGATGCGCTTGATTTGAGTGGTCCCGATGGTGGTTATACGTTTCTAGGTTTTGGCAGCGAAACCCATCCCTTCAAGGGCTCGTTCACTACCGGTGGCACCTCGATTGCTTTGGCGACGTCGTTGTTCAACAATGTTAAGCTGAACTCTGGCATTCACATCCCGAACCTGATTTGGAAAGGGGAGGGCAGCGAACCGGTTATCGCCGCTGCTGTTGAGGGTGGTGGCCAGGACCTTGATGTCACAATCCGGATTGCCGATCCCGTCAGCGGGAGCGTGCAGAAATCAACTGCCGGTATCACCAGCGCGCTGTTCGGTACCGTTACGGGTTCGCTTTCGCTGAATGCAACGTATTTCTTCACGGGAACGCGAAAAGGCCTTGAGGCTACCCCTGATGCTACGGGAAACGTGGGCTTGCTGGCGAATACGGTTGCAAATGGCGTGTTCACCGTCAAGTCCGTTGACTTCTCGAATCAGGTGGTTTCGGGCGGCACCGTGAAAGCGACCAACGGAAACGCCGGCTTGCTGGTTGGCGCCGTCAGCGATGGTGCCTCCTTGTGCGTCGGCTCCTTGAGCGATGTCCCAACTTTGAGCAATGTCCCAACTGCTACGGTCGAGTCCAGCAATGGCTGCGCTGGCGGTGTTGTGGGCGTTGTGGGCAAGGTTGGTTCGAGCGCTGGTGCGACCGTTGAAGTGGCAAGCGCAATCGATCTTTCCAATCTCACGGTAAAAGGCGCCGCTGCAGCCGGTGGCTTCATTGGTCAGGCAACTAAGCTCACGCTGGCTCAGGCCGAAGGTGCTAAGGTCACCTGCCCCAAGACTGTCGGAGACAAGAATAGCGGTAACGTTGGCGGTTTCATCGGCGAAGTGAGTTTCGGCACTTCGGTTGCGTTTACCGGCAATGATCAAATCGATACGGGTAATGGTGTCACGCTTGCGGGTAAAGCCGATGAGTCGAAGGGCGTCGGCTCTGCTATTGGCAAGTTGAACTTCGTTGACCCGGAAACGGCTGTTTCGTTCAATGGCGGCACATTCAAGAGCACTTACGGCAATGGGGGAGCCGCAGCGGTATTCGGCGGCCTTGTCGGTTCGGTGAGGGGATATACCAACTCGAAGCCGCTTCATATCGAGAACGTTACAACGGAGTTTGCGCTCGAAGCTACTTTGACTTTTGCTGGTGGTCTTGTCGGTTGGCTGGGCCGCGATGTGGGCGCGACGCTTGAGGTCAAGAACGCTACAGTTAACTGCACCCAGTTCGCCCAGCCGAATAAGGGCTTCGGCGGCGTTGCGGGCTGTATTGATACCCAGGTTGGGGGCATTAGGAGCATAGCCGACATCAATGGCTTGACCGTTACAAATCCAAATACAGGGACAATCACGAAGGGCGCGGGCATCGCCGCGGAATGCTGGCGGTCCGCGATCCGTTTGGGCGGCGTGACTGACTTTTCGGGCATGAACATCGCCGAAAACGATACCGTTGCGCAGATTGCGCTCGTGCGCGCTGATGCGCCGACGCTGGTGTTTGCGCGTGGAACAGGAAGCGACACGAATACCAGCACTGACGACTGCTGGGTCTATAAGCGTTGCGCGGCAAAGAAAGTCGACGACTTGGGCGGTGCTAAGGGTGCCGGCTGGGGCTATGGGCAAGTAATCAGGCTTGATGGGGACACGCTGAAAAAAGACCTCATCAAAATCAATATGGATGAGCACAAGCTTGAGGGGTCTTCGACGGACTGGAGTTGGCAGGTTGGCTATGATACGAGTAAAAAATGGTCCGACAACAATCGAACGCTCAATATCAAAAGCACGCAGGACTTCGTGTGTCTTGCGCTTTCGGTTCAGTTCGCCAACCTTTGGAATGGGATATATGGCTTAAATCCGGATCAGAAGGCTCAGCTCCTGGGCTCCGATGTAACTATCAACCTTAATGCCGACGTTAATCTGTCGGGCACGGGTGTGGTGGGCCTTGGATTCGACAGCGCTAACAATCTTCAGACATTCAAGGGTACCTTTAATGGCAACAATCACAAGATTACCCTTGCTATCGGTGAGCCGTACGGCATGCGCGGCAACGATGTAGTCGATTCCAATGACCCCGGCAATGGCAAGCTTTATCGTCATACCCGTTTGGGCCTCTTCGCTGCTATTGGCGGTGGCGCGACGGTGAATAACCTTACTGTCGATGGTTTCATTAAGTTCGACAACGGCTTAGGCGTCGACGCGGGCTCGCTTGCGGCAACCATCACGGGCAATGCAACGCTCAACGGCGTTACGTGCGGCTCGGCAATCACCTGCGACGATACGTTCGGCAACGATGTCAACATCGGCGGCGTTGCGGGTAGCGTGTCTGGCGGCGGAACCGTTACTTTCGATAGCAGCAACATGAGTGGTAGCATAAAGGCGCAATCGACCATCAACACGGGCGCTACCCTCAACGGCAACACGCGCATTGGCGGTGCTATCGGCTATGTGGCGGATGTTGCCGCTATTGTCAACGTAGTGAGTCTCGAGGTCGGTGGCGCGACCGCGAACGACAACACGATTACCGCGAGCAACAGTGCGAGCGGTAAGATTGCCCAGGTCGGCGGCTTTATCGGCTGCATCGCGCAGGGTGCCGCGAAAAATACAACCAAGGTTAACATCACGGGTCTTTCGTTCAACTCGTTCAACATGACCGTTGGCAAGAACGGCGACGCGAAGAACGGTGCCGGTGGTCTTCTGGGCTATAGCTGGGGCAATGCCGTTGTAACCATTGGGGATAGCAGCAAAAACACCAGCGACAGTACGTATGCTCTCAAGACGAACAACGCTTCCATAATCGCAAACAATTCAGGTGAACTCGGCGGCCTTGTATACGCAGCCAGCGGTCACTGGATTATCAACGACTACGCCATCAATCTTTCGGGCACAACCATTAACGCCGATAAGGCAAATGTGCTTGGCTTGCTCATCGGCCGAGGTAGCAGGGTGGAGAATTCCGCAACATATGGAGCGGAAACTTATAGTGGCTTGTATCTGGAGAACAGGGCAAGTTGGGATACTGCGTACAAGGTCCATGACGACGCTACAGGCAATGGCGTGGCAATCAATAACACGGCAATAAATAGCAAGAACAGCGCGACTTCGTTTGATGAATGGGTCGGCAACAGCACAAGGCCTGCTTATGGTAATAAAGCTGGCAGCAAACTTATGGACGGCGAATGGAACACGGTTGTTTCGCTGCATACCCAAGATGAGAAGTTGCACATGAGTGATAGCTCGGGAAGCGACAACAGCTATCACAACCGTTCTGATTTCGGCAAGATCCACAACACGAATGCTTGGACGAGGTATTACTACAACCTGGATAGAGCATATAAGAAAGTTGGCAACGATCCCAAGAATAGTAGCAAGACGAGTTTTATGGACTCGCCGGAGTACTTGCTGCTTTGGTGCGCATATTTGTATGCGCCCAGTGGTATTCGGAGTTATATCATTCCGGGAGACCAGCAGATTTTCCTAGGAAACAATATTGGCACGAACGATGGCGCACGCGCGTCTATCGACATGGATGGATATAGCTTCTACCCCAGTAATCCCGCTAGTGGCTCCAAGGTAACGGTGAAAAATGCCGACATCAAGTTCCATTATTCCGAAATCAAAGCTAAGCAAGATGGCAACAAGAAGAATAGCGAAGCGACGCAGCACGAGAACATGCATTGTGGGCTCATTCGAACCCATGCGGGCGACCTTACGGTAAGCAACGTCACGCTTGGCGGTACCGTGGGCTCCGTTGTGAACGATGCGGGAAGCTCGTCCGGCGCACTTGTGTGTCGTTATATTTACGGGTCCTCGGGAGCGGTTAAACAAATCTCCATGGATGGGCTTACGCTCGATGGCTTGACCGTCGATGGCGCGGCCGGTAAAACCTACGCACCTTTGCTCATCAACGAGATGCAGACGTATGTGAATTTGAGCGCGAATAATATTTCGACTACGGGGTACGCAAACGGTACCAAGGCGGCGACGTCGCTGTTCGGCAAGCTTGGTGTGGGCAGTACGGCCGATCAGGTAACGGCGACATTTAGCGCAATCAGCCTTCCCAGCGCAAAGGACAACTCGATATTCACCCGTGCAAGCCTACTCGAGAGCTTCGGGTATGGCGAAGGCAAGACGGGCTCTGCGGTGTATACGTTTGTTAAAGCTGACCAGGATAACAGCAAGGTCACGTTTGGTAGCGAGATTGACTCGAAGGGCGAGTACCCCGGCAAGCAGCTCTGGTACTACGACGAGGATACCTATGAGACCGAAGCCGGTCTTGTATCTGATGGCACAATAACGGCAAATGCGGATACCCCGCAATTTGGCGGCTATCTCCCGTATGTGAAAACGGGCAGGGTGGACAATAACAACGTTAAATACCACGAAATCCAGGTTAACCAGCGCGTGCCTAAACTCACAACAGGCTGCGGCACCTACGGTGATCCCTATGCCATAACCAAGGCTTCCGAGCTCGTTGCGGTAGCCAATTACGTCAATTTGAACAAAGCGGTTGATGGCTGGGAAGTTACGATTGACGCCAAGCCGACGGAGACGGAGCTTTGTCAGCGTCGAAATGGTGGAAGTACCGCCGACAGCGAGATTACGTACGTTTACAAGCAGGCAAATGGTTCGGATAAAAAGTGGGAGAAGAAGACCGGGGAAGGAGCCACTGACCCTAATACCACACTTGCCGACGCCACGATGCATGCCTATCTGCAAAGTGCTTACTACAGCATCGAACCGGTTGACGACAAGGGAGTGAAAATCGACACGCTTAAGCTCGATGCGGCGTCGTTCCAGGGCCTGGGCAATCTTGGCAATCCGTTCAGAGGCGTTATCGTTGGCGATTTGGCCAATGAGGGCCAGCAAGCGACGATCGCCATCAACAACAGCACCAGTGTTTCGAAGGGCTTGATTCCCTATAGCTACGGAAGCGTGGTCAAGAACCTGAAGGTGGTCTATCAATCGAACGTTTCGGGGATTTCGTACACGGGGAAAGATAGCAATGGCGTCCCTGGCTCGTTCTTTGGCGGCGTGATCGGTTGCATCTTGGGCGGCGACAACATCATCGATGGGGTGAGCGTGTCATCCCAAAGCGGTTCTGCTGCGACGATCGCTTCCGCCAATACCTATCCCTTGATTGCTGCGGCGGCAGGTGATACGACCAATGCGCATCTGGTTCCTATCGGTGGATATGTGGGCGCCGTTACGGGCGGTGGCGTAGTCTTCCGCAATACTTCGAATGTAAGTGGCGCCCTCGAAACTTGGCATGTTGCCGGTACCTCGCGTTATGACAACCCCTACGTTGGCCGTGTGATCGACGGCTATGCGTTCAGCGAACTCGGCGGCAATAAGAGCCTTGACAACACCGACCGCAACTACAAGATCAACAACCTGAATACCGATGATACGCAGTGCGTGGAAACGGGCGACACGCAAGGCCGCTATCGGGGGGTTGACAGCAATGATATGGCTATAACCACCACCGTCAAAGACTCGCAGGGCCTACTCGTGCTTTCTGCCATCATCAGCAGTGGTGCGGCTGGCGGTTCGGCGAATTCGAAGACTGCGGATGATGCATACGGGACCTACGCTGGTTCGCGTGCCTATTTGGGCGGCAATACGTCGATGAAAAATCCTAGCTATCAGTTCGGTAATCAGAATTACGGCAAGGTGCGTAATGCGAGTTACTCTGCTGTCGGCAAGCCAACTCAGGCGGGAAACGATTTTACAAAAGCGACCAAGGACGACAGGCTAAGCCCGGGCAGTCAGAACACTGGCGCACTCGAGCAGACCGATGGCAGCCAGGTGAACTCCCCCTACCTGGTGGCGAAGTACGCCACGTGGCAGACGGGCAACATTTGCGCCGCGCAAGCGTCGGGCATGGATTTGCAATTCGTGAACACGAACGACGTGAACACGAACGATGATATTGACTACGACATGACGCCTTACGGCACGGGTTACACGGGGCTTTCGGGTCGCTACTACTCGAATGCGTGCGCATCCACTAAGGGCGCCGATCGCGACCGCATCGTGCCGCTCGTGGCGACCATCAACGGCAATGGTGCGACTATTAAAGTGGGAGACGAGAACGGTACTGCTTATGACATCAAGGAATACACCGACGACGATTACAAGCTCACCGGTGTGGGCGCTTTGTTCAGCACGGTGACGTATACTTCGACAAACGTGGGGGGCAGTGTCGCGAATAACAATGATTACACCGTTCGAAATCTTAACTTCGAATACTGCAATATTTCGCTGACGTACACCAATGCTGCAGGTGCTACGGATGGTTCGGGCGATACGGAAATTGGCGCTGGTCTTCTTGCGGGCACCACGGCCAACAACAGCTCCCTTGCCAATTATGGCAAGTACAGCACAATAACAATGACAAACTGCAAGGTGGGCGGTCCCAACAGCGTTGGTGGCCTACTGGGGTCATCCGGCTATGGAAGTCGAAAGACCGACAAGAACGATATAACCTGGATGGTGAACCGCAACGATATCACGAAAACTGATATACGTTACTCTCCAGCCAAGCTCTATAACTGCTCCTATAGCAACATGGAAATCTCGGGTGTTAAAAACGTCGGCGGCTTCGTCGGCAAGCTGAACAATGGTTCCCAAGGTGGCATTTGGACAACGGGTGACATGGAAATTGCCAAGGATTCAACAATAACGTCAACGGGCGCAAGTGCTCGAACCGGTGGTGTGCTTGGTGTTATTGGCGATCTGTTCTGCGTGAATGTCGATCCTGAGACTAAAGCTACGAACGCAAATGGAACTGCGACGATTAAGAACGTGAATATAACCGCTACTAGCTCCGAGGGCGTTGGCGGCCTTATCGGCAAAGTGGAAAGTAGCGTATATGCGCACGGTCTTAGCGTGTCGGGTTCGGATTCCTCGACCCAGACAGCGTCTTTTGATGCTGGCGGATCATCGTTTGTCGGTGGGCTTGTTGGACGAATAACGGGTGGCGACAGCTATAAGTTTGATAACTGCGTTGTTCAGAACGTTGACCTGAAGGCGAAAAACTGTACAGGTGGCGTTGCGGGTTCGCTATTTATCTCATCCAAGCAGCTAGCATGCAATCAGGTTGAGGTTCGCGGTGTCAAGTTTGGGGGCGATTATTCGGGCGGCATTTTCGGCAATCTAGACGACAGAGTTAGCAAGCCTTCTAATATAGTGGTGACTAATTCCGTGATTGCAAGTAACACCTTTGCGAAACCCCATTCCGCAGGAATATCGGGTGATGGTAAAGGCATTTTTAGGTTGGCAAATGTCCTAATCGACGGAAATAACTTCAATGCATCCAAGCAGGGCGTTCTATTTGGAGATACCGCTACAAACGCAATGTATGAACTCTATGCTGCTGGCTTGGATGTGAAGCCGGCAGATGGAAAGACCAATAAGGATCTACCTGTCTTGATGAATGTTGACTGGGGCAACAAAGTTGAGAACGTAAACAAGAAGAGCTATATCGCTTTCGGCGATTACAACGATACGCATTCTGAATTTGACGGCAAAACGCTCTATAGCGACGACGCAAACGGTGCCACCGAAGCCGCTTCGCCCTACGTGACCACAAGCCCGATGAGCAGCATTGCCGTACGTGTGTCCGACACTGACAACACCGACCGCTACCTCTTCGGCGACGGTGCGAACGTTGACTTGGCTTCGACCATTAAGGGCGATGCGGGCGCAAACGTTGCCGGCCGCTACACCTACACTAACATCGGCGGTCGTGATGACTCGGGCGCATACCAAAACACCAATGGTTACAACGCTACCTCTGCGCAATCGTACAACTCGGAGAACTCGGATGCCTCGAAGCAGGTCGCAAAGGACTTCGAGGTTCTTGAGATCCCTGGTCAGGACACCACAACCGTAACCAATTACCTTAACCTGGTAACCAACGGCGGCTTTTCCGATGCGGTTCGCTTGAACAACGGCTCCGACAAGCAGTACGTGACGGCCAAAGCCGAGAAGTTCGAGCTCAAGGAGATAGGCGGCACCAAGGTCTTCATCAAAAGCAGCGACCCTGCGTCGCTTTCGGTTGTGGGCAACGGCACGAACAGCATGCAGTTCCGCGCATCCTCCAACTGGGACAACGATAAAGGCCAGTTCACGCTGCTCTCCGTGACCTTCAACGATGGTGCCGGCCATACCTATAAGGTTCAGGTCCCCATTGTGGTCAAGCGCTTGTTCGAGGTTAACTTTGCGGCAACGTACACCTATGGCGCCAACTTCAAGGCCGACGACTACTCGAGCAAGAACGCTCATGTGCTCATCGGCGTCGGGGATGCCATGACGGGGTATCTGACCTGGACTTACAACAAGGCTGGTTCTGCTGAAACGGAATACGGTTGGAACACGTATCTGCAAGGCGGTGGCTCCATGAAGTCACCGAACAAGACTCTATTGTTCGGCGGCGACGGCGAAAAGGGAACCTTGCCTGCAGGCACGCAGCTTACGTTGGTGGACACCGCGAACAACAACAAGGAATATCATTACACCGTGGGTCACGATGGAGCTGTTTCGGTTGCTCTGACCGATTTTGCGGATTCCGACGGTCCCGATGCCAAACACTACGAAGAGCAGTGGCTCAGCGAGCTGATGGGGGTCAAGGCTTCCGACCCCACCGCCTCGGGTGCTTGGGTTAAAACCAACGCCGACGACCCCAACGCTGGCGCACGCATCAAGACCGCCACTGGCTACGATTACTTCCGTCCTTGGGCATCCGGGGACGCGGGCGATCGGTACGACCTTGCCCTTGAAGGCGGCTCCGAGCCCCATCCGTCCGAGAGCTTTTTCCTGGTGGTTCGCTCGACGGCAACTGTGAACGGCTATACCGGAACCTCGCTTTCGAGCGGCGTGAACACGCGCATCAACTACGTGAAGCGTTCGAACGAGGGCGAGACGGATAGCCACGATAACACCGCCTCAACGTACAGCGTTGCCTCGGGATACGGCCAAACGCTTGTTGATAATCGCCAGGGCGATGACGGTTCGGATGGCACTCAAGTGATGAGCGTCGATACGGTCAATCGCTTCACGATGGACGTGACCGATACCGTAGACTGCGGCAATAACGAATACAACAGCTCGGACACGCTGTACTACCAGCTGAACTCCTCGCTTGCAAGCTATAGCGGTTCTGACCTTACGGGCGCGAGCGGCTATCCTAGCGGTACTTCCGGCACGTTTTCCTTCTACGTGAAGGTGGGGAACACCTATTACAAGCCCAGCAAATCGATCGATTCCGCGGGCACCGTGAAGTGGACTTGGACGGAGGTTGGCACAGGCGATGCCGATGCAGGCAAGGCCGCGGTAAGCGGCAAGTCATGGAGCGCCGATGGCGGCGACATGCAGCTTGTCCTTTCCGATAGCGAAGGAACGCCTATCGACCTGAGCGGCATCCGCGAGATTGCAAGGGGCGCAACGAATGCAACGGAAGGAAAACCCTCGTTCTCCATCCAGATGAAGGCGGACTTGCAGATGTCGGGCCCTGCTTGCCAAAACGCGATCGCCGCATCGGAAGATGGCTCGGCTTATACGAAGCCTACGTATCGCTCGTTCCTTTCCCCGCATGCGGATACGTTGAGCACAAGCACCATGGCTAAGGATAACGAAGGAAAGATGCGCTACTACCGCAAGGGCGGCGGAGCTTCCACCATTGCCCTTACGGCAACCAAGAAAACGCAGTTGGGCATCAACGTTGACGATTTGGGTACGGCTGACGGCACGATTGCGCTGGCGGCAACTTACGACCTGTCCAAGCTAAGCGGCGCCGACGAGAAGCTGGGCAAGGCGACGAACGCAACCTTCACGCTCACCCTGCAGAAGCGCGGGGAAGGTGGTAGCTACGAAGATGTTTCAGGCATTGAGGATTACCTTTCCGTGCAACAATGCACGCAGCTGGGCATGGACAAGGTGAGCGTCGGTGCCGATAGCATCGTGTTCGCGGATGCCGCTTCCAACGGCATTCTTGCCACCCGAGACGGCAACAGCCCCATCCTCAGGCTCGGCTTTGTGGTGAAGGTGAACACCAACGTTGAGTCGACGCAGCATTTCTATGCCAACTACCGCTTGGTTATGACGGCGCATCTGTCCGGCGAAGGTGTGAACGACACGCCTGTGAACGCTTCCGGGTCGATTGCCGGGTACGCCAACTCGGATTATGTGACCTACACCTTAACCAAGGTGCACATGGAGGGCATCAACCACAGCTAGGCGCAGTGCTCCTCATTCGCTTTTCGGGGCGCTGGCATCTTTGGCCTTTCTGCGGTTCGGTCGGTCGAAGATGTGAGACCCCTGACATTTGACATACAATGGCAAGTTGCTTGGGCTTTGGCTCTCGGTGGTTTTTGCAGGGCGAACGGAGGTGACCCACGTGGAGGAAGCGCATGATTCCAAGCAGTTGCGCAAGCGCTTCAAGCGCATGTTGGCAACGCTTATCGTTGCCGCGCTCGCTGCTGTGATGGTCACTTACGCTTGGTACATTTACAACGCAAATCGCCACATCACCGACGTGAAGATGGCCGCCGGAACGGGCGTGACCTTCCTTATCTCCGATTCCTACGACGGCGACTACAAGTCCAGCGCCGGCCTTTCCTTTCAGGGGCTTTTGAACCCCGTTTCAACGGACAACATATTGAACGGCTTCCAGAAAGTGGTGGGCTTTACGGGCGGGGACACGCAGGATTCGCTGCTTGCCACCTTCTTCGGGCCCGCCCAGCATTCCGACTACTACAAAACCTCGCTCTACTTGGCCACCAGCTCGCTTTCCACCGACGTGTACTTGTCGGACATCCGCTTCGACGACATCGATCCGCAAAACCCCGTTTCCACCGCCTTGCGCGTGGGCCTGGTGGTGCATCAACCTGGCGAAAACCAGCCTGTGGCCGGGCAATACGTGTTCGAGCTCACGCAGGCGCACAACCCTCAGGCGCGTTACAACACCAAGCAGGGCAAAGCGGGCGACGTTCTGGACAGCACCAAGACCGATGGCTCCACGGTTGCGTTCACGCCGCTCAACTCCACCGACTATTGCGAATATGACGAGGAAGAGGGTGTGGTCACCAAGCCCGGTACCAAACTGGCAACGCTTCCCAGCGCCGTCGATGGCGCGAACCACAGCACGCCGGT
The DNA here is from genome assembly GCF_977052095.1 of Senegalimassilia sp. NCBI lineage: Bacteria > Bacillati > Actinomycetota > Coriobacteriia > Coriobacteriales > Coriobacteriaceae > Senegalimassilia > Senegalimassilia sp. The sequence continues at coordinate 8,287 of NZ_CDRSTZ010000010.1, read as the reverse complement.
GCAGGTGGACGTCTATGTGTGGCTGGAAGGCTGCGACGAGGACTGCACCAACAACCTGTGCGGCACCAGTTTGGCATCGCTTGCGCTGCATTTCGCGGGAAGTCGGGAGTAGGGGGTGCGCATGGGTTCTCAGGGAAGCAACGGGCAGGCCAGCTTGCGCAATGCGTTTTTCGCGCGCAAGCGCATGGTTGCGGCCGCCGCTTGGCTGGCGGTGCTTGCGCTGGTGCTCAGCGTTGCCACCTTCGCGTGGTTCTCCGGCTCGCGTTTCACCAACGTGACGCCCACGGCGCATACGGTCAGCGAAAACGGCTACGACCTGCTTATCTCCGCCAGCGAGCAGGGTCCTTTCGCCGAGCAATGCCAACTGGGTTCCGCGGACAAAACCTTGTATCCGGTTTCCACGGCCGATCTTTCCGATTTCTGGCGCGCCACGTTCCAGAATGCCGCCGGAATCACCACCGACTATGCGAACTGCACGTCCGAGCTGGGCGAATATGCCCTTACGGGCACGTTCTACCTGAAGGGGTCCAGCTTGCCGCTTGCGGTGTACCTGTATCCCAGCCAAATGAGCGTTTCGGCCGATTCCCAGCTTTTGGCGGCGGCGCGCGTGGGCTTCATCATCCAAAGCCCCACGGCTACGCAAAGCTACATTTTCCAGTGCGACGACCTGGGCGCCACGTCCGGGGCGGCGCAGCAGCGCACCACCGCGCAAAGCGATGTGGTCGTCAGCGGGCAGGGCTCGTGGAGTTACGTCCCTGATCCGGCGCAGTCCATTTCCGCGTACAGCATGGACGGTTCGGGCAATACGCCCACGGCACGCTCCGGTGCCGCGCCCCTGTTCACGCTGGGTGCCGACGAGGTGGCCAGCGTGCGCTACTTCGTGTACATGGAAGGCTGCGATGCCAACTGCATCGGCGAGGCGCAGTCCAAGAGCATTTCCCTGCAGTTCGCGTTCGCGGGTGCCAAGGCTTAAGGGAGGGGAGGCGCCATGAGCATGGATACCAGAGCAACCAAATACCGGTTCACCCAGGTCGGCGCCGTGTTCGCGCTGCTGGTGCTGGTTGCCGTGCTGGCCGCGGCAACCTATGCGTGGTTCACTAACAACGCGGCGGTGAACACCGATTCGGTCTCGGTTCGCAGCGACGACAGCAGGCTGGTGGTGGAGCTGGGCGACGCGTCCGCCGGCAGCTGGAGCAGCGATGGCGACGTTGCGTTCTCGTCCAACGGCCCCAGCCCGCTTACGCTGTACCCGGTTTCCACGTTCGATTTGGAAGGTTTCGCGGAATGCACGCGCACCGACGAGCAGGGGCGCGCCGTGGGTTTCAAGCAAGCCGAGGACGGTCGGCATTTCTACCACGGTTGGGTGGACATGCGTGCCAGCATCGCCGGATCGGGCGCCTCGAAGGCCACGGGAACGGTGATGCTGTACCTGGGCGACACCTTGGCGCCGGAAGGCGCCGACCCCGAGCTTTTGAAGGCCACGCGCGTGGGCCTGAAGCTTTCCCGCGACGGGCAGGTGCTGCAGAGCCGTTATTTCACGTTGGACGATTCGGCCGGCTCGCATCGCTCGGAGCATCCCGCAACCGCGCCCTCGCTTCCGGGGTATTCCGACGGCATGCTGCTTGGCTGGCAAAACGGCGCGCTGGCCTGCGCGAACGATAACGCCCAGGACTACACCGCATATCTTATGGGAGCCGACGAGTCCGCCACGCGCCCGCAAAACGCGCTGCTGGCCATGGACCTAGGGCAAACCTATCGGCTTGACGTGTACTACTACATCGAGGGCACCGACCAGGACAGCGCCGACTACTTGTACAACGACACGGGCATCCTGCACGTGAATCTGTTCGCCGTGCTTGATGGACAGGAGGTGTAAATGGACCAAGAAGGGCAGCAGGGCCTGCGCCGCCGCTTGACCACCACGGTGGTGCTGGTGTTGTTCGCGCTGGTGGCCATCGCCATGGCGTCGTTCGCGTGGTTCTCCATTGCCGACCAGGCGAAAGCGCGCCAGCTTGCGCTCACCGCCAACGCCGGCAACTCCCTGCGTTTCGACCTGGACGCGCACGACAGCTTCGACCAGTACGTCAGCACGCTGGGCTTCAACCAGATCGCTGCGCGCATCTCCTCGGAGCAGGGCGTGGACATCGACTCCTCGAAGCTGCAGCCGGTAACCACCTCCGACGGGCAGAGCTTCACCTACGAGGATGGATCGCAGGCCCAGGCGCAAACGGGTGCGTATCTGGAGTTCACCTTGCATTTCATCAGCCACAAGGACGTCACCGTGCGCCTTACCGGCGAGGCGGGCCGCAACGGGGAAGCGGGAACGGCGTTCTCTTCGAGCGTGGACGGCTTGCCGCAGGCCATGCGCATGAGCTTCACGTGCGATGGGCGCACGTGGATCTACGACCCGAACCTGGGGTCGAGCGCCTCGAACTCGGGAGGGGTGACAACCTTCGGCATCCCCGCGGGGGCATCGAGCGAGGTGGCGGACATGTTTAGCCTGGTCGCGGAAACGGACAAACCCACCATCATCCGGATTTGGTTGGAGGGAACGGACCCAAATTGCACTAATATGATTAAGGGTGCCGATTACGCGGTCACCATGCGTTTCGAGGGCATCGAGCAACTAGATGAACAAGGTTAGCGGTAGCCGGTAAGCGCTACACGCCGAAGTATAGGAAAGGTCGAAATGAGTACGGTTAAAAAAGCTGCATCCATCGTGATCAGCGTTGTCATGTGGATCATCATCCTGGTTGCAGCGCTGTTCGCATTCACCACGCTCGCCACCAAAGACGACGGCAGCGTGTCAAGCCTTGCCGGGTTCACCCCGTTGACGGTTCAGTCCGAGTCCATGGCGCCCACGTTCGATCAGGACGACCTGATCATCATCAAGCAGTGCGATCCCTCCACGTTGGAGGTGGGCGATATCGTCACGTTCCATGCCATCATCGACAACCAGTACGCGCTCAACACCCACCGCATCATCTCCATCAACGAGGTGAACGGCCTTAACAGCTACACCACCAAGGGCGACAACAACGAGCTTGCCGACCAGCACGTCATCGCAGATGGCGACATCGTGGGCAAGTACGTGGGCAAGATCCCGTATATGGGCAAGGTCATCGGCTTCCTGTCCGGCACCTGGGGCTTCCTTGCGGTGATCGTGCTGCCTATGCTGCTGTTCTTCATCTACCAGGTCTACCATCTGGTGATCGTGGGCATGAACCTCAAGCGCGCCGTGACCGAGGAAGATCGGCTGAAGCAGGCGGAGGCCATCGTCGATAGCGAGGATTCCCAGGCTGCCGCAGCCGATCGCGCCAAGGCCGAGGCTGCGCGCGCCGAGGCGGAGGCGGCGCTTGAGGAAGCCAAGCGCTTGAAGGCCGAAGCGGAGGCCAAGCTGGCATCCGCCAAATCGGCCGACGGCGGCGATTCCGGCGCCGATTCCGGTTCCGAATCGAAGTAAATACACAGTTGTTTGTGCGCACCGGACGTCGTTGCCGGTGTGCACGTTCGCGTGATAAGAAGGAGTTTGACCCGTGAGTGAGTTTCTGAGCTTTGCCTGGGAACTGCTGTCGAAAGTGGTGTACAACATCGTTGCGGTGTTCGCCGCCTTGCTGAATCTGCTCGTCTTCGGATGGGTCGACTACTTCAACATCTTCCTGTCGTACTTCAATGCGTTCAATCCGGTGGGCAAGATCGGCGCGGTCATCCTGTTCGCGCTGCTTGCGGCCATCCCCGTGCTCATCGTCATCATCCTGGTGCGCAGATGGAAGGTGCACCGGGAGCTTTTGCATGACAAATCCGACAACAAAACGCTGTATCGCGAGATCGGGCGCCTGAACAAGCAGGTCCTTGACCTTATGGAGGAGAAGAACAAGCTCCTTGCCATCAAGGTGAACGCCATGGGCGGCACGCAGCGCATTCCCTACATGGGCGCTTCCGCCCTTACCGACGACGTCATTCCCACCGTTGGGAACGTTCTTGGCAAGGGAGCGTCTGCGGGCGGGGAAGGCGAAGCCGTTCCCGGCATCGTCGCGGGTTCCGCCTCGCTTTCGCTTGACGGCGATTCGGTTTCCGACGCCGCTGCGGCAATGGCCAAGGCCACGGTGGAGGCCAGGACGCTTGCCGAGGAGAAGGAGATCTCCCTGGCCAACCGCTTCCCCAAGCTGTCGCTCGTCGACCTGAAGTACCGCGATTGGCAGCCGCCTGTGTACGACGACGCCATCACCCTGGAGCATTTCGTGGAGGGCTACCGCGAGTTCGCCTGCAGCGAGTTGGGCCTGTACTACTCGCCTGAGATCGTGCGCCGCTACGTTGCCGGCATGGCCGCCAGCAAGCTGCTCATCTTGGAGGGCATCTCCGGTACCGGCAAAACGTCGCTGCCATATTCGTTTAGCCGCTACGTTGACAACCCCGCCACCATCGTTTCGGTGCAGCCATCGTTCCGCGACCGCACCGAGGTGCTCGGCTACTTCAACGAGTTCTCCAAGCGCTTCAACGAAACCGAGTTTTTGCGCGCCCTGTACGAAGCGGGCTTGCGTGAGGACCCCAGCTTCATCGTGCTCGATGAGATGAACCTGGCGCGCGTGGAGTACTACTTCGCCGAGATTTTGTCGGTTCTGGAAATGCCCAGCCACGACGAGTGGGTGCTCGAGCTGGTACCCACCGCGTGGGACGGCGACCCGAGGGCGCTTCACGACGGCAAGATCACCGTCCCGGACAGCCTGTGGTTCGTGGGCACCGCCAACAACGACGACTCCACGTTCACCATCACCGACAAGGTGTACGACCGCGCCATCCCCATCGAGCTCAACGAGCGCGCCGACGCGTTCGAGTGCCCGCGCCACGAGCGCGTGCATGTCACCAGCCAGCATCTGCAATACCTGTTCCAGAAGGCCAAGGTGGAGCACGTCATCTCCGAGGACGTGCTGGAGAAGATGCACAAGCTCGACCAGTACCTGCAGACGCGTTTCCGCCTGGCGTTCGGCAACCGTATCATCAAGCAGATGTACGATTTCATCCCCGTGTACGTGGCGTGCGGCGGCACCGAGCTGGGCGGCATGGACTACATCATCGCGCGCAAGGTGTTGAAGAAGTTCGAGTCCATGAACGTCAGCTTCGTGCGCGACGAGATGACCGGCCTTATCGAGTACATCGAGAAGACCTTCGGCGAGGGCGGCCTGCCCGACAGCGTTTCGTACTTGCTGCGAATCCAGAACATGTACTAGGAACCGGCTCGGGCGCCTGGAAGGGCGTTCGAGCATGTTTGCTTGCGGGAGATGTAGATGTCAGACACCATTCAAGACCTGTACGGCAGCTTCGCCGAGCAGATGGGGCCCATCCAGGAAGACGATCGGTATTTCCGCTATCTCTTCGAGCTGGCGCAGGCCTCCGAAACCACCATCGACCAACAGCGCGAAGAGCTTGTCAAGGTGGTCGACGAGGAGTGGATCTCGGTGATCGAGGATTCGCTCGATGCCATCAACAACGTGATCGAGAAGCCGCGGCGCTTCATCACCACCGAGCAAGAGGTGGTGCCGGTTTCGCTGGCAAAGAAGATCTCGGCCGACAGCGTGCGGCATCTTAGCCAGAACACGCAGTTCTTGGCTCCTTCCGACGACGGCGGCGTGCACCCAACCAAGATCTTGAACGTGAGCATGGCCGAAACCTACGACCTGTATGAGAACCGTTTCGTGTATCACCTGATCCAGCGCCTGCTCACGTTCGTGGATAAGCGTACGGACGTGATCTTCTGGTCCACGGGCAACGAGGTGCGCAACCGCTTCACCATGCACAGCAGAATCGGCGACGCGTACGAGGAAATCGAGTACAACGTCGAGATGACGGTGAAGGATCGTCAGAACTTCGCCGAGAACGACGCTGACAACATGGATACCTTCATGCGCATCGACCGCGTGCGTCGCTTGGTCATGGCGCTGCGTGGCAGCTCGTTTTGCCAGCTCATGAAGGGGTGTTCGGTGGTGCGCAGCCCCATTCAGCGCACGAACCTGATCATGAAGGACCCGAATTACCGCAAGTGCTATCAGCTGTGGCAGTTCATGGAGCGCTACGACAAGGTGGGCTACAGCATCCAGGTGAAGGACTCCGCGCTGGCGTTCGACGACGAGTACCTGACGCAGATGTACACCAACCTCATCAACAACTATGCGGTGTTCAAAAGCCTTGTCTCCGACGACCGCAACCTCACCGAGCTTGCCAGCGAGCAGCGCGAGCCGGTGGTGCCGAAGTTCGTCAAGGAGATCAAGGAAGAGCTGGTTGACAGCTGCGACATCCCCGATGTGGAAGTGCGCAAGGTCTTCGTCGAGGAAGTCACCCAGGCGCAACTTGATGCCGAGGCGGCGCTGGAAGAGCAGCGGGGCAAGAACGAAGAGTTGCTGGGCCAGCTGAAGTCGCTTACGGTCGAGGCTCATGCGCTTCGTGATGAGCGAGATGACCTTGCCGGCGAGGTGGACCAGCTCAAGCAGCGGGAAACCGCGTTGATGCAGCGCGCACAGCTTGCCGAGTCGGAGTCGGACGAGCTGCGCGATTCGCTGGAAGACGCCGAGGCGGGCAAGCGCGCCGCCGAGCAGGACGCCGCCCAGGCGCGCTCGGACGCGCAGGCGCAGCTCGAGCGCATGCGCGAGGAGACTGCGGCGGAGGTTCGCGACGCCTTCGATGATGCAGCCGCCAAGGTGGCCGCCGCGAAGGCGGAGGCTGCTGTGGAGGTTGAGGCTGCGAGGGCCGAGGCCGGTTCCGCGGTTGCCGCGGCGCAAGCGGAGGCCGATGAGGCGGTGGAGGCCGCGAAGGCGCAGGGTAAGGCCGCGCTTGCCAAGGCTGCCGCCCAAGCCGCAGCCGATAGGGAGCAGGCGGCTTCCGAGTTTGCAGCCGCCAAGGCCGAGGCGCAGGAGGCCGAGACGCGCCTTGCCGATGCCGTAAAAGCCCACGAAGATGCCGCTTCGCAGGTCGAGCAGCGCCATGCCCAGGAGCTGTCGCGGGCGAAGCAGGACTTCGAGCAGCGCTTAGCCCAGCTGAACGCCCGCTTGGAGCAATCAGAACGCGCAAGGGCCCGTGCGGAAAAGCGAGCCGAGGGCAACAAGCTTTCGAACTACCTGCGTGCCCGCCTGCGAGGCGACGACGCCCCCGCCGTGCCCGGCGATGCTCCCGACGCCGACGGATCCGCTTCCGGTGGCGCTCAGGCCGCCGGTCGCGCTTCTTCTGATGAGATGGACGCATCGTTTGGGGATGGCTGCAAGTAATGAAATACGTTCTTCGTGCTGTCAATGTGCTGGCGGCGGTGATTATCGCCTTTGCGTTGTTGGTACTGCTGCGCACGGTGTTCACGCCGGCGGGCGAGGTGCCCACGCTCGGCGGCTACAGCTTCATGCGCACGCTCACCGGTTCTATGGAGCCGGCCATCCCCGTGCATTCGTTCCTGATCACCGACGATGTCGATCCCGAAAGCCTGCAGGTGGGCGACATCATTACGTTCCGCTCGACGGAGCCGAACCTGGAAGGCGCGCTCAACACGCATCGCATCACCAGCGTGTACGAGGAGAACGGCCAGCTCATGTTCCGCACTAAAGGCGACGCCAACGCCGTGGAGGATTCCGAGCCGGTTGCCGCGGTGAACGTGGTGGGCAAGGTGGTGTTCGTGTCCGCGGCGCTTGGGATTGTGGTCTCGTTGTTCGCGAATCCGTTGGTGTTCCTTTTGCTGATCGTGGTGCCTTTGGTGCTGCTGCTCGGCTTCGAGTTCGCCAAGCTGGTGAAGTCCACCAAGGAGGTGGCGCGCGCCGAGGACGAGGCAGCCCTTCGCGCCGCCGTGGAAGAGATTCGCCGCAAACGCGCCGCCGAGAAAGCGGAAGCCGCGAAGGCCGCTGCCGCGCCGGCTGCCGAGAAGCCTGAGGATTCCCCTACGGGCGAATAGCTCAGGTCCTTCGCCGTTTGAACCGTTACGTCCGCGCCGCCCAAGCCCGTGCGTCCCGGCGGCAGGTCGGCCGGAGTGCGAACGGCGCGGACCTCGACGCACCGCATCGATCCGTAACCGAAATGCCTACTATGTCTAGAGATAACCGTGATATGATGAGCAAGACATATCGGCGCTCACAGACGAGAGAGCGAGGCATCATGCTGGACAAGGATCAATTGAACGACATCGTTGCGGGCATCGCGAAAAACTACAGCGAGCGCGAGGAGATCTTCTTCACCGACCCGAACAAGCATTTCCCGAACAAGCTTGCCATCGTGAACATCGTGAAGGACCTGCGCCGCGTCATGTTCCCGCGTTACT